>CAYRQC010000422.1:0-7239 GCA_964426265.1 uncultured Phycisphaerales bacterium
GCGACGTGCCGCCGTCGGGACGGAGCCGAGGCGCAGGGCCGCCTGGCAGGTTGCGGCGGCGTTCGCGACACTGCCGATCGCGGCGACGCTCTTTCGGCTCGGCTACTACGGCTCGCCGCTGCCGAACACCTACTACTTGAAGATGACGGGATGGAGCGGGCGAACGGCGGCCGGATTCGACTACGTGAAGCTGTGGGTGCTGCACCATCCAATCTGGTTGGCGGCGGCGTTGCTCGCGCTCGGCTGCACGTGCTGGCGCGGCAGCGCGACCCTGCTCGTCGCGGTGCTGCTGCACGTCGGATACGTCCTCTACGCCGGCGGCGATGAGCTGCCGATGGAGCGCTTCTTCGTGCCGACGATGCCGCTGCTGTTGGCGCTCGCGATGATCGGGGCGGAACGGCTCGAGCGGTGGATCGCGCGCGGTCGCGCGGCGCTGCTCCTGCCGGCACTGCTGCTCGCGTTCGGGACGACGGGCGGCGGGTTCGTGCCGGGCACGCAGGATCCCGATGAAACCAAGCGCGCGGTCGCGGAGCGGGCCAACACGCTGCTCGGATACCTCATCCGTGCCAACACGGAGCCGACCGCGAAGGTCGCCCACTTCTGGGCCGGCGCGACCGCCTACTTCTCGCAGCGGCCGGCGATCGACTTCCTCGGCAAATGCGACGCGGTGATTGCGCATCAGCCGGCCCATGAAGGGCTGATGCGACCGGGCCACAACAAGTACGACTTCGTCCACTCGTTGGCGTTCGAGCCCGACGTGATCGTGAGCGGAGTTCCCGGCCGCGCGTCGCTGGCCTACCTCGCCGAGCGGTTCCTCCAGCCGACCAGCCCCGACCGCAACTACCGCGCCTTCGCCGACCTCTACTTCACGCCCGGCTTCGGGCGTTGGGTCGGTGCGGCGCAGAAGGGCGACGTGGGCCGTACCTCCGCGATGGCACAGCTCGTCGGCGGCATGGGAACCACGCTGCCCTCCGAGTTCACGGACGTCACCTGCGGCTGGCACGCGGTCTTCGTGCGCACTGGATCGACCCTAGCTCGGCCGCCGGCACAATGGGTCGCCCCGACCCGCGAGAACCTGAGATGACCCTGCGATGACACTCGTCACACTGCTCCAGGACGTCGCCCAGCAGGCGACCTCACCGTTCTGGGAGCACAACCTCCACCCCGACCTCGTGCGCATCCCGTTCCCGAAGATCGGGCCGCTGCAGGACGGCATCCCGATTCGCTACTACTCGCTCGCCTACTTGCTCGGGCTGGCGCTCGCGTGGTGGTTCCTGAAGCGGCTGGCGCGGCGGCGCGTGATCGCGCTGACGGAGCAAAGCGTCGCCGACCTGGTGATCCCGTACGCGCTGCTCGGGGTGATGATCGGCGGGCGGCTCGGCTACGTCCTCTTCTACGACATCGATCCCAAGACGCACCAATACGCATGGCTCGATCAGCCGCTGAAGATCTTCCAGATCTGGGAAGGCGGTATGGCGAGCCACGGCGGGATCCTCGGCGTGCTGGTCGCCATGTGGCTCTTCGCGCGGCGGCGCGCCGTCCCGACGCTGCACGTCCTCGATCTCTGCTGCCTCACCGCACCGATGGGCCTCTTCCTCGGTCGCGTCGCCAACTTCATCAATGGCGAGCTGTGGGGGCGCATCTCGACGGTGAGCTGGGCGGTCATCTTTCGCGGCGCCAACCGGCTGGAAGACCAGGCACCCGCCGCCTTTCAGGCCGCACATCCCGAGCTGGCATCGCTCTTCGCGCGCGGGCTCGCGCCGCGCCACCCGTCGCAGCTCTACGAGGCGCTCGGCGAAGGGCTGCTGCTCTTCCTGCTGCTCTTCGCGCTCCACCGCAAGCTGTTGCGCAAGAGCGGCGCGCTCACCGGCCTCTTTTTGATCGTCTACGGCATCGCGCGCGAGGTCTGCGAGCAGTTCCGCGAGCCCGACCGCCAGATCGGCTACGAGTGGCTCGGCCTCACCCGCGGCCAGCTCCTCACGGCCGGCATGCTGCTCGCCGGCGCCATCGTCCTCACTCGCTCGCTCCGCCGCGCCGCGCCCGGTTGGTCACCACCACCCGCTCCAGCGCCCGAGTGATTCATGTGGCCCGGAGCCGCGAATCGGCAGGAGGGATCACGATGCAAATCCTGCGTTGCGACGTCCGGACGCGAGCCGCGTCCGCGGCACTCCTGGTCGCGCTCGCCCTGACAGCCGGTTGCGCGTCAGGTCCGGCAAGCAACGCACCGGCGGGCGAAGCGATTGCGCCGCGGATCCCGCGGCATCCGCTCGATCCGCTTGGCCCGCAGGAGATCGCGACGGCCGTGGCCACGTTCCACGCCGATCCGCGCTGCCCCAAGGAGTGCCGCTTCCAGACCGTCGTGCTCCGCGAGCCGGCGAAGGAGGTCGTGACGGCGTTTCGCGCCGGGATCCCGATGCAACGGCAAGCGTTCCTCATCGCACTCGATCGCCCGGCGGGGAAGACGATCGAGGCGGTCGTCGACGTCGGCGCGTCGCGCATCGTGGAGTGGCGCGACGTGCCCGGCGTCCAGCCCGCGATGCTGATCGACGAGTACGAGGAGGTGCCCAAGCTCGTCCGCGCCGATGCGCGCTGGCAGGCGGCGATGCGCCGCCACGGCGTCGCCGATCTCGAGAAGGTGCAGATCGATGTGTGGGCTCCTGGACAGGCGCGGCTCGGTGCACCCGACGGCGTGCGGCTGGCGTGCGTTCTCGGTTACGACCGCCGCGAGCAGATCAACGGATACGCGCGTCCCGTCGAAGCCGTGTTCGGGCTCGTCGACCTCACGCACGGAAAGGTTCTCGACGTGCGCGACGCGGGGCCGGTCCCGATCCCCCGCAACGCGCGCGACCTCGACCAGGGCTCGGTCGGTCCGCTCCGCAAGGCGCCGAACCCGATGGCGGTCACCTTGCCCGAAGGCGCGACCTTCGAGCTGGATGGACAGCACGTCCGCTGGCAGGGCTGGAACTTCCGCTTCGCGATGCATCCGCGCGAGGGCCTCGTCCTCAACACGGTGGGCTACGAGGACGGTGGCAGCGAGCGGCGGATCCTCCACCGCGCCTCGCTCTCCGAGATGGTCGTGCCCTACGGCGACCCCGACCCCGTCTGGTCGTGGCGCAGCGCGTTCGACGTCGGCGAGTACGGTGTGGGCCGGCTCTGCAGCTCGCTCGAGGCGGGCGCCGATGTGCCGGAGCATGCGGTGCTACTCGACTGCGTGTTCGCGGACGACTCAGGGATGCCGTACGTGCAGCCGCGGGCCGTGGCGCTCTACGAACGGGACGCGGGCGTGTTGTGGCGCCACTGGGACTTCGACTCCGACCACACGGAAGCGCGCCGCGGCCGCGAGCTGGTCCTCTCGTACGTCGCGACGGTCGGGAACTACGACTACGCGCTCTGCTGGGTCTTCCAGCAGGACGGGACGCTCCGCGTGGCGATCGATCTCACGGGGATCCTGCTTCCGAAGGGCGTCGCGGCGGAGGCGTGCCGATCGTGCGTCGGCGAGGCCGCTCCCGAGGCCGAGCGCTACGGCCACTTGGTCGACCAGAACATCGTCGCCGTCAACCACCAGCACTTCTTCTGCTTCCGTCTCGACTTCGACGTGGACGGGCCGCGCAACTCGGTCTCCGAGCTGAACGTCGCGCCCGCATGGACGCCGGACGACCCGACGGGGAACGCCTTCGTGCTCCAAGAGACGCCGCTCGTCGACGAGCGCTCGGCGCAGCGCGACCTGAACCTCGCATCGTCGCGGAAGTGGAAGATCACGAGCGAGACGACGCGGAACGCGCAGGGGCACCGCTGCTCCTACGTCCTCGTCCCCGGCGAGAACTCCGTCATCTACGCGCGGCCCGACGCGCCGATCCGACGTCGCGCGCGTTTCCCGGACCACCACGTCTGGGTCACGCGCTACCGCGAGGGCGAGACCTACGCAGCCGGCGACTATCCAAACCAGGCGCCGCAGGACCGCGGCCTGCCGGAGTGGGTTGACGGCAACGAACCGCTCGACAACGAGGATGTCGTCCTCTGGTACGTGCTCGGCGTGACGCACCCACCGCGCACCGAGGACTGGCCGGTCATGCCGGCCCACCACACGGGTTTCACGCTGATGCCGCACGAGTTCTTCTCGCGCAACCCTGCCCTCGACCTTCCGTCCGGCAAGTAGCGCATTCGTGGCGACCGCGGCGGCGCGGGGACAGGTGCCTGGCACCATGCATGCGGGTGCCGGGGGTAGTGTGCGACGGAGATGGGTGGGCGAGTCGGATGACGCGAGGAGTGCGGACGATGGTCGGGATCGTGATTGGATGGATCAGCTTGGTCGCGGCGATGGGCGGCAGGCTCGACACGGTGGTCGAGCGACTCGAGAAGGCGGGGGCGATCGTGCTGCCGATCGCGCAGGGGAGTGACGAGCTCTGCGTCAACTTCGCGATCCAGGGAGGGAAGGCGGGCGATGCCGAGATTGCGCCGATCACCGAGCTCGCGAAGGTGGTCGAGCTCGACCTGGGCGGGACGCAGATCACGGATGCGGGGCTGAAGAGCGTCGGCACGCTCGCGACGCTGAAGCGGCTGGTGCTGAAGAAGACGGCGATCGGCGACGCGGGGCTGAAGGAGCTGACGGGCCTCGCGGCCCTCGAATCACTCAACCTGTTTGGCTCGAAGGTGTCGGATGCGGGGCTCGTCCACCTGCAAGGGATGAAGAGCCTGCGCCGGCTCTATCTCTGGCAGACCGCCGTCACCGACGCGGGGGTCGCGAAGCTGAAGGCCACTCTCCCCGAGCTCACGATCAACACTGGCGCCCCGCCCCCACCACCACAGAGCTGCTGCGACAAGGCAGCGGCCGCCGGGAAGGCGTGCGACCACCCGTGCTGCGTCGCCGCCACCGCGGCTGGCCGCGTCTGCTTCAAGTGCAACCCCGAGAAGGCCTCGACGTGCTGCGAGAAGGCCGAAGCTGGCGGCAAGGCGTGCGACCATCCCTGCTGCGTCGCTGCCACCGCGGCCGGCCGCACCTGCTTCAAGTGCAACCCGCTGCTCGCCAAGACCTGCTGCGAGAAGGCCGAGGCCGCCGGCAAGGAGTGCGATCACCCCTGCTGCATCGCCGCGAAAAAGGAAGGCAAGCTCTGCCCCAAGTGCAATCCGGCGAAGCAGTGACCGACCCGCGCCACGTCGGCGGCGCACTCATTCCGGCTGCTTCGTTTCCTTCGGCAGCTTGACCAGCGACACGCCGAGCTCGAGCGCAACCGCCCGCAGCTCCTCCGACGCCGGCATCCGATCGACGTACCGCGCGATCGCCGCGTTCGCGTCCTCCCGTCGCCCGACTCGAACCAGCGCCCGCACGTACGCCGCGCACACCGGCGGCGAGTTCAGTTTTTCCGCGGCACGCCACAGGCCGTCGAGGCCGCGCTTCACGTCGGTCGCCTGGTACTCCTGCGCGTCGACCATCCCGAGCCAGCCCTCGATCTGACCGCGCTGCCAGGCCATTGGCCCGTCGCGCTCGTCGCCGCACGCGAGCGCGACGTTGGCCAGCTCGTACGCGAGCGCCAGATCCTCGCGCGCCGGCGCGAGCAGCGCGCTGATCGGCTCGCCGCGCGCGGCCGCCTTCTTCGCTTCGCTCTGCGCCGCGCGCGAGAGCGCGAGCAGCGTCTCGATCCCCGTCGCATTCCCCCACGGCCGCGGGCTTCGCAGCGTGACGACCCGTTGGAGCCGCCGCCGGACCTGCTCGCGATCGCCCCGCACCGCCGCCGCATCCGCCAGATCCGCCTCGATCGCCGCAATGAGCGAGCGCGCGAACGGATCGGGCGGGTCGGCGTCCTCGAGCCCGCGGATCAGTGGCGGAACGTACGCCGCACGCACGCGTGCCGGCTGGCCCGGCAGCTCGAGTCGCAACAGCAGCCCCTCGCGCTCAGCGGCGAAGCCCTCCTTGCTGGCGACCGTGAGATCGGTCGTGTAGAGCGGCCGCACCGCTGCCGGCAATGGCGCCTCCATCGGCACGCCCCTGCGCCGCGCCTCCGCGCGCGCGAGGACGAGATCGGCCTCGCCCACGAGCTGCGCACGCGACACGAATCCGACGTCCGGCCGCACCCCCTCGGTGAAGTGGAGCGTGAACATCGGGTAGAGCGGACCGTCGCTCGCCGAGTCGAACTGCGCCCGCGGCGGCAGCTCGGCGAAGAGCGCGCGGGCGTAGTCCTCCGCGAGCCAAGCGTCACGCCGATTGCAACTGCGCCAGTTGCAGGCGAGCAGCAGCAGCGGCAGCAACGACGCGCCTCCCCACGCCACCAGCGGTCGCGCGGCGAACGGCGCGAGCCACGGCCACGCCAGCACGCGGTCCACTCCCGCGCCAACGCACAACGCGAGCGCCACCCACCCGCAGGTGAGGTAGCGCGAGTAGAGGAAGAGATCCCACCACGCGCCGTGCAGCGCGAGTGGCACCAAATTGCCGATCCAGACCAGTCCAGCCGCGACCACGAGGCTGCGCTTTCCCCGCCGTGCCAGCCCCGCCGCGCCGAGTAGCGCCAGCGCAGCCCCGAGCGGCGTCAGCTCGCGCCACGCCTCGGCGAGGTGGTGACCGAGGATCGTCGCGTGATCGGCCGGCGACTGCGCCCAGCTCCGTTCCTGGTGGACCTCGCGCTTCAGGTACGACGCGAGCGCGGCCGGGTCGTCGAGCCCGCGGATCTCCGACTGGGTTCCGGTCTCGACGCTCACGCGGAACTCGAGCGGCGGATCGGCCGTGGCGCGCAGCGGGAGATAGGCGTAGAGCGCGAGCCCCGGCAGCAGGGCGACGATCGCCTTGGCCCAGAGCCCGGGACGCTTCAGCGCCGATCGCTGATTCGCAAAGACGATCACGAGCAACGCCGGGAGGTGCGCGGCCACCATCGGATGGTTCGCGAGCCCGAGCCCGAGCAGCAGCTGATGCGCGATCAGCCAGCGATCGCGCCGCTCCTCGAGCCAGCGCGCCACGCACCACCAGAGCCCCGCGCTGAAGAGCGCCGTCAGCGGATAGGTGCGCGCGACCGTCGCCTCGCCCCAGATCGGCGCCAGCAGCGCGAGCGTCAGACCGCCTCCGAACGCCGCCGCGCGACCGAGCCCGAACCGCCGCAGTGCCCGCGCCAGCAGCTCGGCGGCGAGCGCCGCACAGAGCGCGCTGAAGAGATTCGCCCGCCACGCGACCGTCCCGAACGGCACGATCACCGTGAACGCCTTGGTGAGCAGCAACCAGAGCGGATAGCCGGTCGGATGCGGGATCCCGAGCAC
>CAYRQC010000423.1:0-3851 GCA_964426265.1 uncultured Phycisphaerales bacterium
GGAGCGGACTCGGTGGCCGACAGGAGCGCCGCCGCGACGATTCCGACCGCGCTGACCATTCGCTTCCCTCCGCGAAAGCGCGGCATGGTAGCCGCGTGGAGCTGCCGCCCGCGTTCTCAGCCGTCGTCGTCGTCCTTGCCGACCTCGAGCGGTACGAAGCGAACCGCGAAGAGCGGCTCGTCGACGAGCTGCGCTCCCCTTCGGCGGAAGCGATGGAGCGCTTGCACGCCCTTGCGCGGGCCGATCGGCGCCACCAGCCGCCCACCCTCGGCGAGCTGCTCGCGCCACGCCTTGGCGAGCTGCCCGCTCGCCGCCGTGACGACGATCGCATCGAACGGCCCGACGTCCGCGGCGCCGAGCCGACCATCGCCGACTCGCACATCCACCGCCAGTCGGAGCTCCGCAAACAGCAGCGAGGCGGCCGCGGCGAGCGCGGCATCGAGCTCGATCGAGGTCACGCGCGCTCCCATTTGCGCGAGCACCGCCGCCTGGTAGCCCGATCCCGTCCCGATCTCGAGCACGCGCGCGCCGGCGCCGACCTCGAGGAGCTCGGTCATCTTCCCGACGATGTAGGGCTGTGAGATCGTCTGGCTCGTGCCGAGGGGCAGCGGCTCATCGGCGTAGGCACGCGCCGCGAGCTCGCGCGGCACGAAGCGATGGCGCGGGACGGCGCGCATCGCTTGGAGCACCGGCACGCTGAGGACCGCGCTGCGCCGGTCGGGCGGCGCCGCGAGCTGCTCCTCGACCATGGTGTCGCGCTCCGCTTGGCGGTCGGCGCGGCCCGCGTCGTCGGCCGGTTTTCCAGCGCGCGCGTGGCTCACGGCAGACGCGCCGGCTCGAGCAAGTTGGCGAGCAGCCGCCACGCACCCGAGTGGCCGGCGCGCAGTTGCCGGCTGAGCGCGAGCGCGCAGTAGATGAAGGATCCGCCCTCGGCGCCCGTCCAGCACAGCAGTGCGCCGCGATGCCCCTCCTCGCCGGCGTCGGCGCATTCGAGCAGCTCCTGGTAGCCGGCGTCGTAGCTCTGGTCGGGCAGGTAGAGCGCCCGCTCCTGCACCCAGCCGTCGAAATCGCTCGCGAGAATCACGTTGGGGTGGAGAAGCCGGTCGTGTCCTGGGGTGAGAATCGAGACCAACGACGCCTCCTCGCAGACCCGCACGTCGGTGAGCTTCAACGGCAGCGGCGCCGGAACGAGCTCCTTCTCCACCCATGGATTCCACTCGCCGCTCTTGTGATAGAGGACGATGACGTTGCCGCCGTGGTGGATCCAGTCGCGCAGTCGCGGTGATTGCGCGCGCAGCGTCTCGCTGGTGCCGAGCGTGCGCGCGTCGAGCAGCACGTGGGTCCACTCGCGCAGCTCTTCGGCCGCGAGCCGCTCCGGTGTCAGCGGCCGCCAGTCGACACCGAGGTCGGTGAGCGCGCTGCCGGTGAAGCCGTCGGAACCGGCGACGAAGGCCACGCGGCTGCGCGTCGGTGGGAGCACCTCGATCCACGCGATCGCGCCGTGGACGGTCGTGATCACCGTTCCATCGTCGAAGGTGAGCGGCAGCTCGATCGGCGTGTAGCGAGTGGTCCCGTCCGGAGCCTTCGCAGCGAGCTGCTGCGGCTCGAGCGTGAAGGCGATCTCGAATCGCGGTTCCTCGCGCGTCGCGAGGTTCGATTCGGCCGTGAGCTGGATCGGCAGCGAGGGGCGCGTTCCCGACGGGGTCGCGAACCGGAAACCTGCGGGAGCGTGCAGCTCGAGGGCGCCGTTCGGGACGCGGCCGGTCGGGAAGGTGAGCCGGACCGATCCGTGTGCCACCCCGCTTCCGGGTCGCCGCACGAGTGGCAGCGGGTCGCGCGCGAGCTCGGCGAGAACGCTGGGTGCGATGCTCTTCTCGATCGGCACGCGCAAGGTCGCGACGGCGGCGTGCACGGCCGGCGTCGTCGCCGGTCTCTCCGGACGCCTCAGCTCGACGCGCAACGCCAGCGGATAGCCGCGGGCTCCCGAGTAGGGAGACTTCGTCTCTGCCGGGCCCGGCCACGACGGTGCCGCGTTGCGCGCGACGTCGATCTCGAGCAGGTGGACGAAGGTGTTGCGCCAGATCTCGCGCTGCTCGGGATCGGGCGCCAGCTCATCGAGAGTGCGGCGCGCGGTGATGGTCGCCGGCCCTTCGATCCGGACGGCGAGCTCGAGCTTGCGCAGCGCCGCCGCGCAGGACGCGCCGCGGTAGAGGTCGTCGCGTCCGTGGAGCAGCACCATGCAGGGCAGCGATTCGCCCGCGAGCAACGCGTGGCGCGGCGCGTCCGCCAGCTCATCGACCAGGGTGACGTCGATGCCGGTCAATGCGGTGAGCCACTCGCTGACGCGTTCCTCGCTCGGGGCGTTCGCTCCCGTGAAACCGGGCGTCGCGAGCAGCGCCAACAAGTCGTCGACGGTGAACGGCGCGTCGGCGGCGCGCTCCAGCAGTCGGGTCGTGTGCGAGGGGAGCTCGCGCAGGCTGCGCAGCTCGCGCGCGCTCCACGAGAGGACGTAGTTCGTTTCGTGGCGCTCCTTCGGATCGAGCGGCGACCACGGCCCCTGGCTCGCGTGCGCCATCAACGCCGAGCGGGCGACCGCGGCGATCGTCGTGTCGGGCTGTGCGCTCGGGAGGTCGTAGTCGAGGTGGAGGCTGGTGTCGGGGGGCGGATCACCCTTCCAGAGGCGAACGAAGAGTGCGTCGGCGCTCCAGACGGCGAGCCCGTCGGTGAGCTGTTCGGGGTAGCGCGCCGGGTCGGCCGCCGCGACCACTGCCTCGTGCAGCGCGATCGAGGTCGCCTGATGGTGGCCGTGACCGCCAGTCTGCGGATGGTTGGTGAAGACGAGGTGGGGGCGCAGGCGGCGGAGGATCCAGGTGAGGCGCCGCACCACTTCGTCGCGGCCGCCCCAACGGGCGAAGGCCTCGTCCGCGCGCTTGCTGAAGCCGAAGTCGGGCAGTCCGAGGAACCACGGTGTCGAACCGACGATGCGGCTCGCCGCGAGCGTCTCCGCTTCGCGTCGCTCACCGAGCTGCGCGAAGAGCTCGCTGCCGATCGCGTTCTGACCGCCCTCGCCGCGGGTCGAGAAGACGGTTGCGATCTCGGCCCCTTGCAACGCGTAGGTGCAGAGGAGCGCGCCATCCTCGTCATCGGGGTGGGCCGCGACGTCGAGCACGCGCAGGCGGTTGGTGAGAGAGCGCGCGAGATCGTCGGCCAGACCGGCTGCGACGGCGGCCGCCTCCTCGGCGAGCGCGCGCTCGGTCGCGGCCGGCGGCGTTTCTTGTGGCGGCGCGAGAAATGACCCGATGACGGACCCGGAGAGGAGCAGGCGCAAAGGGAGCAAGTGCATCCCCCGCTTTTACCCGCGGCTGCCGTCCCGCGGTCGGTTCAACACTTCCGCGTCGTGCGCTTCCTCGAGTGCGGGACGATCCCCGGTGAATCAGCGAGCGAGTGCGGCCCGCCACGCCGCGACGGTTCCCTCCGCCGCCGTGCGCCAGGTGAAGCGGGCCGCGTGCGCGACGAGGCGAGCCCGGCGCGCGGCATCGGGCGGTGCGGCCAGCTCGGCCATGAGTGTCGTGGCCCAGATGCTGGCGTCGGCGACGACCGGTGCTTCGCTCGCGCAGGTTCGCAGCTCGCTGCCGCCGATCTCGCGCAGCACGGCGAGATCGCTGGCGACCACCGTCGTACCGCACGCGAAGGCTTCGAGGAGCGGCAGTCCGAACCCTTCGAGCAGCGACGGGAAGACCAGGCACTCCGCGGCGGAGTAGAGCGTCGGCAGATCGGAGTCGGCGACGAAACCCGGCAGGAGGATCTGTGCGCGCCGCGGATGGCGGGTGAGCGCGCTCTCGATCTCCTCC
>CAYRQC010000424.1:0-5167 GCA_964426265.1 uncultured Phycisphaerales bacterium
CCGTTGCGGCGAATCGTCGCGGTCGCCTCGTGCCAGGTCCATTCCTGGTCGAGGTCGTCCCAGTAGTGCGGCAGGTTGCCGCGTCCGGCGTCCAGGACGTTCTTGTTGTTGCGCTTGAACTTGTCGAACAGGTTGGGCGTCGTCGGATCGAAGTCGACCTGCAACGCGCCCGTGTCGACCGAGATCACGTTCGCCGTGACCTTCGCCAGGTTGGAGCCGCCGAAATTGCCGCTCCCCTTGTCGATCGAGTAGGCGGTGGAGATGCCGTCCGCCGGCAGGTCGCAGAGCCACTCGCAGAGCGCCCACTTGACGCTGCCGTCGGGCCACTTCTCGAGGGTCGAGAACTGCGCCTGTGAGGCGCCACCGAGCAGCGTCAGCTTCGGCACGCCGCTGCTCTCGAAGATCTGACCCCGCGGCAGCGGGACGCCGACGCGCACGGGCCCTTTGTTGCGGGCGATTCCGGTCCGCTTCGGTGGCAGAACCTCTTCGACGGTGAGCGGCAGCGGGAACTTCGCGTGCAGCGTGGTCCCGGGATCGTCACCGGGGTTGATGACGTGGGTGACCGTCATCGAGCTCAGGCGACCACCGCCCGGCACCTTGACGTAGGCCTGGAAGTAGAGGGTGTCACCACCGAGGCCGGTCGGGAGTATGTCATCGAACGTGAAGCGCGCCGGGTCGAGATCGAGGAGCCCACCTTGCGTGAGGTCGGGACCGAGGTAGCCGGGCGTGCCAGATGGGGTGAGATCGATGAGATCGACGCCGAAGCTCCACGCGAGCAACGGAGTCTTGGCGCCCGCCGGGACGTTGCGCAGCTGCAGGTGGATGGCTTGGCCGTCGACGAACGTCGACGCCTCGAGGTACATCGGCCGTTCACCGCTCACGAACGAGCCGACGCGAGCTTGGCCGTTCGCGCGCGCCGTGAACGCGGCGGCGGACACGATGGCGAAAGCGACGACGAGCGCGGCGCGCGCCGGGATGGCGCGCACCTTGTGAGAGATCACCATCGAGCTTCGGCTCCTTCTTTTTTCCGATCCCAGGTGTCGAACAAATACGGAGCTCGAACCATCGCTCGGGCCAACGGCGGCTAGCGCCCCCTTGCAGAGTCCGGAATCTTGCATGGCCGGATCGCCGGTCACGCGTTGAGGCAGGTTCGCGATCGCCCATCCCGAGCGCTCGCGGTCCCGCCTTTTTTCGCAATCTGTGGCCGGGCAGCGTACTCCGGTTCGACCGCCTCCGGAAGGTCGACGGCTCAACTTTCCTGGGCTCCGGATCGGCGCCGGCGGGCTGGACCTTGCCTGCGCGCCGGCTAGACGCCCCGTCTGGCTACGGCTTCAGAAGCCCGTAGTGGACGAGGTAGCGCCAGATGAACTCCTCGAGCACCGGATCATTGATGAACTGGTCGTATTGGTGGTTCGAGATGCTGCGATGCGTCTCGACACCGTAGGAGAACGCGCTCGAGCTCAGCTCGTGCTCGAGCTTCAAGTTCACGATCGCCTGCAGCGCGTAACCGCTCTGGTCGTCGCTGTCGATATCGGGACCCGGAGCCGTGAAGGGATCGACGTTCGGGTTGCCGCCGTCGCCGGCGAAGACGTCGATGTTGTAGAGATCGCCGGTCAGGTACTGGTAGTCGTCGCGGATCGAGCGGTGCGCGTAGTGGTACCAATCCTCGCCGCGCGAAAGCAGGTCATCGATCAGCGGATCGGTCGGGCTGTGCTCGCGCAGGTAGTGGACGACGCGCTCGTACGACTGCGCGCCGTTGCGCAGGTCGGTCCAACCCTGCGTCGTGTAGCCCCACTGTGCCTTGTCCGACGACTTGCCGGCGGCCCAGGTGATCATGTACCCGTCGGGATTCAGGGAGCTGCCGGGATCGGTGCCGATGGCGGCTTGCCAGCCGAGCTGCGAGGTGTCGACTCCGAAGCTGTTGTCGACCTGGAAGACGACGTTCGACCACTGGAAGCAGACGTCGTGCACCCAACTTTCGAGCGCGCTGTCGGGGTAGTAGTCGAGCACCGCGGCCGCGGCATCGACGATCGCTCCGTAGGTCCCCGACACGAAGTTGCCGTGCGGTTGGACGTTGGGCGAGATGCCCTTGTCGACGATCGTCTCCGCCATGAAGCGGCCGGTGTCGAGCAGGTAGCTGTCGCCGCGCGCCAGCGCCCAGTCGGCCACCACCTGCCAATAAGTGTGCTTGGAGTTGTTGTAGTAATCGTCCTTCTTGGTCACCATCACGGTGCCGTTGCGGACCTTCGTCCGATTCTTCAAGAGGCCGTCGTCGATCGCCCACGGCATCTTGTCGGCCTTGTAGTAGGCCTCCAGGAGCGAGCTCATGTGGGCGCCGCCGTCCCCGCCACGGAGCCACTGGTAGAAGCGCCGCGTCTCCTCCCAGTTGTTGCTGGCCCCCCCGGTGGCGTTCGAGTACTCGTAGATCGTCCGCACCAGATCGGTGGCAGGCGGGACCGGCTTCTTGAGGCCCGATAGCGCGCAGTAGCTGTCGACCTCGGCTTTCGTGATCAGCTTCCACGGCCAGACGTCCGCCTGGTTGTAGACCCACTGGTTGGCACGCGCGCCGAGCGGGTAGTCGACGGTGGCTGCCGCCGCAATCGGGTCGGCCGAAGGGGCATCCTCGGCGGCGAGCCAGAAGACGCGCGTCTCGGCGCTGGCGTAGGTCAGCGCGTAGTCGTAGGAGTCCGCGGCGTCTTTCCGAGGCAGCAACCCGAACTCGATCCGCCCATCGCCGCCCGCTTGCAGCTCGAGCGGCCAGTAGTACTTCGCGTGCTCGACGCCGGCGAGCAGCGCGGCGCCGGTCGACGTGGAGAGCTCCATGAACGTCGGGTCGGCGAAGCTGTTCTCCGCGGTCCAGTAATTGGTGGAGGCGTCGCCGGTGTAGTAGTTCGAGCCGATCCGCGTGCGCACTCCTTCCATCGCGAAGCTGTCATTGCCGAACCGCTCGATCCAGGGGACGTAGGTCGACCAGTTGGGGTCGCTGCAGAGCTCGTCCTTCCGGAGCTTCGCGAAGCCTTGATACATCGACGCGTCATCCGTGACGGTGGGGAGGGTGCCCGACCAGAGCCCGAGCGGCAGGCCATCGCTGTTGGTCTGCGGATAGGAGACGGTGAGCGGCCCGCTCCCGGTCCGGAAGGCGCGATAGGTGAAGCCGCGGAAGAGCAGGTGCTCGGGGAAGCTGATGGCGGTCGCCCGTAGCGAGGCCGTGACGCGCACGGTGGTCGAACCCTTGCATAGCTCGACATAGAAGCGGGCGTGGACGCGGTCGGGATCGCTGCTCGAAGCGGAGCGGGTGAAGTACCCCGCGACCTCGATCTCGGCGCGCACCGGACCGTTGCGACGGAGCGTCGCGGTCGCCTCGTTCCAGGTCCACTCCTGATCGAGGTCATCCCAGTAGTGCGGAGCGTTGCCGCGTGCGGCATCGAGGACGGCCACGTGGTTGCGGTCGAACTGGTCGAACAGGTTCGGCGTCGCGGGATCGAAGGCGACCTGGAGTGCACCGGTGTCGACCGCGATCACGTTGCCAGCAAGCGACGCCAGATCGGGGCCGCCAAAGTTGCCAGCACCGCGGTCGACCGAGAACGCGGTCGACAAGCCGTCCGCCGGCAGGTCGCACAGCCACTCGCAGAGCGCCCACTTCACACTTCCGTCCGGCCAGCTCGCAAGCGTCGAGAACTGCGCCTCGGTGGCACCCCCGAGCAGCGTCAGCTGTGGCACTCCGTTGCTCGCGAACACCTCACCGATCGGCAGCGGGACGCCCACCCGGACCGGCCCGCGAGTTCGCGCGAACCCCGGGATCTTCGGCGGCAGGACCTCTTCGACGGTCAGCGGCAGCGGGAACTTCACGTGCGGTGCCGTTCCGGGATCGTCACCCGGATTGATGACGTGAACGGTGGTCATCGAGCTCAAACGACCACCATGCTTCACCTTGATGTAGGCCTGCAGGTAGAGCGTGGTGCCGCCAAGGCCGGTCGGCAGCACGTCGTCGAGCGTGAAGTTGTTCGGGTCGAGGTCGGTGATGGCGCCTTGCGTGAGGTCGGGACCGAGGTAGCCCGGCGTGCCGCCCGGCGTGAGGTCGAGGAGGTTGACGCCGTAGCTCCAGACGAGCAACGGACTCTTCGCGCCGGTCGGGACGTTGCGCAGCTGCAGGTGGACGGCCTGACCATCGACAAATGGCGAGACCTCGAGATACATCGGCCGCTCGCCGCTCACGAACGAGCCGACGCGCACCTGACCAAGAGCGAAGCCGGCAAGCGCGGCAATGGCCGTGAACGTGGACGCGACCGTGCACGTCACGGCGACCGCAGTGCGCGCCAACGGGGCGAGCACCGGACGAGAAAGCATCATCGAAGCTCGGCTCCTTGCTTTCCCTCTTCGAGGGGAGCGGCTGCTATCGCAACCCGCGATCCGTCAGCGTGCGCGCACGTTCGCCGTGGCCGCGCCGCGATCCACGGCGTCGAGCGAGCGCTGCCGCTCCGTTCGTCGCGGAACGCGTGCGGCGCCTGGTTGCAGAGGGCGCAGCGGTGCGGATCAACGATCGAGTGAGGAGAAACCCGTGCGCCCACCCACCATCGTGAGCAAGACCTGCAAACCGGGCCAGCTCGTGACGGTCACGTCCGCCGGATCAAACGAGAGCGCGACCAGGTCGGCGAGCGCGCCCGGACGCAGCACCCCGAGCTGACGCTCTTCGAAGCTCGCGTAGGCGCCCGCAGTGGTCAGCGAGGTGAGCGCTTCGTCGGGAGTGAGGCATTGCTCGGGATGGAAGGGCTCGCGCGGGTGCGCCGTGCCGTCGACGCGGTCGGGATCGCTGCGAAAGAGCGCCGCGACGAGATTGCGACCGGGCGCCAGCGGTTCCACGGGTGCATCGGTTCCATTGCACAGCGTCGCGCCCGAATCGAGCAGGCTTCGCCACACATAGGCCTCCGCGGCCGCGCGCGTCGCGCCGATCCGCGCGGGCACCCACGGTGCATCGGAGGTCGCATGGCAGGTCTGCATCGACGCGATCACGCCGAGCTTCGCGAACCGCGCGAGATCGGCCGGCGCAACGAGCTGTGCGTGCTCGATCCGGAAACGGTGGTCGGGACGCGCCGCCCCCGGATGGTCGGCGGCGAACCGCATGAGCGCCTGCTCGTAGCCGTCGAGCACGGCGCGGTTGGCGGCGTCG
>CAYRQC010000425.1:0-15880 GCA_964426265.1 uncultured Phycisphaerales bacterium
CTCCGACGCCGGCCAGCCGATTCCTCTTCCCCGGGGCCATTTTTCCCGGGCTGGTTGCCGGCCGACAGTAGCCGTCCCGACGTGCGAGGCGAACGGTGTGGCTATCCTGCCGCCTCGTTCGACGCTTCCGCCGGGTCTTCCGCTGCTGATGCCGAGGGATCGCCGTGGCCGCCCCTTCGAACCCAGGTCCGCATCTGTCCGGCGAGCAGGAGGAGATCCACTACTTCGCCGATCCGGTGAGCGGCCTCAAGGCGATCGTGGTGCTCGACGACACGTCGGCCGGACCAGCGCTCGGCGGCATCCGCTGCACCAGCTACGCCGATGAGGCGCAAGCACTCGCGGATGTCTGCGCCCTCGCGCGCGGCATGACCTACAAGGCGCTGCTCGCCGAGCTGCCGGCCGGCGGCGGCAAGGCGGTGATCCTCGATCACCCGAAGATGGATCGCCGCGCCGCGTTCGCCGCGCTCGGCGAGCGGATCGAGCGGATGGGCGGCCGCTTCTTCACCGCCGCCGACCTCGGCACCGGCGAGCGCGACCTCGCTGCACTCGGCACGCGGACACGCTTCGTCGCCACCAAGGAGCACGGCGTCGATCACGACCTCGCGCTGCGCGGAGCCGAAGGGGTCTTCCTCGCCGCCAGCACGGCACTCGACCTGAGTGGCATCGCGGAGTGGAAGGGACAGCGGATCGCGATCCAGGGGCTCGGCGCGATCGGGATGCACGTCGCGATGCTCGCGTTGCGGGCCGGGGCGCGCGTCGTCGCGAGCGACATGAACGCCGAGCGCGCCGGGCGCGCCGCCGACACCATGCCGATCCAGTTGGTCGAGCCCGATCGCATCTACGACACCGACTGCGCGTGGTTCGCGCCGTGCGCCAACGGCGGGATCATCGACGAGCCGATCGTTCCGCGGCTGCGCTGCCGCATCGTCTGCGGTGCCGCCAACAACCAGCTGGCGAGCGAGGCGGCGGGTGATCAGCTCGCCGCGCGCGGGATCCTCTACGCGCCCGATCTGTTGGTGAATGCGGGCGCCCTGATCATGGGTTGCGGCCCGGCGCTGCCGGGATTCGAGCCGCCGCGCGACCTCTCCGGAATCGCGCGGCGGTTGCGGGCGGTGCTGGTCGAGTCGTACCGTTCGAAGGTGCCGCCGCACCGGATCGTGCTCGCGAAGGCGCGCCATCTGCTCGACCAGCAGCGGGCGCGGCGTGCTACGGCGGCCAGCGGCTGATCGGCGGTGTCCCCGTGAGCTCCGCCATGCGTCGTCGCTCCTCTTCGGGGATCCGACACGGCACCAGATCGCGCCCGACGCAGGCGAGCAAGGTGTGGCCGCGGCAGAGCAGCTCGCGCGGCTCGGCGCCGCGGACCACCTCGTAGTCGAAGCGGACCCGCACTCGCTCGACCTCGGTGAGCCGGGTCTCGATCACCAGCTCGTCGCCGAAGCGCGCCGGCTTCACGTAGCGCAGCCCGACCTCGATCACGGCCAGCAAGAAACCGCGCCGCTCCATCTCGGCGTAGTCGAGCCCGTGCGCTTTCATCATCTCGGTGCGCGCCAGCTCGAAGTAGCAGATGTAGTTCGAGTGGTGGACGACCCCCATCTGGTCGGTCTCGTGGTAGCGGACCAAGGTCGAGGTTCGGTGGACGCGGGGGCCGCTCTCGTCTGCGCTCATGGCGACGGATGATGTATAGAGGCGCCAGTAGTCGGAAGAGGCGAGTGGGCGAGGCCGACCAGCGAGGTCAGTGAACGAACCGTGCCGACCGAAGAGCTGACCGACCCGACGAACCGTGCGCACGCCGCCGACCCGGCCCGCCGCTTCAGCCCCTTCACGGTCGCCCTCTGCATCCTCGCCACCTGGATCGTGCCGGGTGCCGGCCACTGGCTGATGGGGCGGCGGCGCAAGGCGCTGCTTTTCGCGGGGATCCTCACGGCGACCTTCTTCATCGGCCTCGTGATGGCGCAGTTCCGCGCCGTCCGCTCGGATGACGACTTCTACCTCTACTTGATCGGGGAAGGGCTCTACGCGGGAGTCACCTTCCCGACGCTCTGGCTCACCAAGGGTCTCGAGCTGGTGGCGGACTACCCGCGCCTCGAGGTGGGGCGGCTCTTTGCGACGGTGGCGGGGATCATGAACCTCTGCGTGATGGTCGATGTCTACGAGACGGCCTATCCGCGGGCGTCCGCGCCGCAGCCGAGTGCGGAGTCGCCGGCATGAACGTCCAGATCGGCCTGGTGGTCGAGCACGTCGCGTGGTTCATCCTGCTCGTGCTGCTGGTCTCGGTGGTCTACAACGGCCTGCGCCGCGAGGATGTCGGCGAGATCGTGCGCACCGGTCTGAAACGCGGGCTCGTCTTTGCGTTGGTGTCGCTCTGCGTCTTCGGGCTGGGCGGCTATCTGCTTGCGGCGTGGCTCTGAGCGATCAATCGGCGCGCTGGTAGAGGCCACCTCCGAGTCGAATCACGCGCCCGTCCGCCTCGAGCTCGACCAGCCGGATGAGCACGCGATCGAGCGCGGCGCCGACTCGCCGCGCGAGCTCCTCGGCCGCCAGCGGCGCGGCGAGCGCGGCGAGCAGCTCGTCGGCTCCCGCGCCGCCGCCCGCGACGCCGTCCTCGCCTGAGGCACGTCGCCGGTTGGCACCGCTGCTCCGCGGCAGGATCAGGTCGAGATCGGAGATTTCGAGCAGCGGGTGGGCGCCGTCCCTGATCAGCCGATTGGTGCCGCGGCTGGTCGGTGCGTCGATGGTTCCGGGCACCGCGTGCACGTTGCGGCCGAGCTCGAGCGCTCGGTGGGCGGTGATCAGCGAACCGCTCTGCAGGTCGGCCTCGATCACCAGCGTCGCGCGCGACAGCGCCGCGAGGATCCGGTTGCGCCGCGGGAAGTGGCTCTTGTAGGGCGGCGTGCCGATCGGCATCTCGCTCACGATCCGACCGCGCGCCTCGATCCGACGGGCGAGCGGTGCCGCGCCCGGCGGATAGATCCGGTCGAGCCCGCAAGCGAGGACGGCGCAGCAACTGCCGTCCGCCGTGAGCGCCCCCTCGTGCGCCGCTTGGTCGATGCCGATCGCCAGCCCCGAGACGACGGTGCCCGCGCGCTCCGCAATCGCGGCGCCGAGATCGTGCGCAAAGGCGCGTCCACGGGCCGTCGAAGCGCGGGCGCCGACGATCGTGATCGGAGCGACTGGGGGCCACGGCCCGCATCCGCGCAGATAGAGGAGTGGCGGCGGCCCGGCCAGCTCGAGCAGCGACGCCGGGTAGCGTGGATCTCCCCACGGCGCGAGCTCCAGACCGAGCTCGCGGGCGTGCCGCAGCTCTTGTACTGCGGCTCCGGTCGCGCGCAGCGTGGCGAGCTGGCGCGCCAGCTCGAGGCGCAGCGCCGGCGCCGACTCGGGAGCGCGATCGGGCCCACTGGTGCAGAACGGCCGGAGCAGCGCGAGGTCGCGTTCCTCCGGCAGCGCGAGCGCGACCAGCAGGGCATGCTCGAGGGTTTGCGTGTTCATGTCGGCGAAGACGAACGCCGAACGCGCTGGTGACAGAGGAGCGAAAACTTTTTCGCTGGCGGACTACGCGGTGGTCGGCGTCGCCTCGCTGCTCTTCTCCGCCACGTGGATCGCGGCGAGCGCTCGCTCGATGCTCGCCGCGGGAGGATCCTCGTGGAGGCCGGCCGCGCCCGCACTCCCGACCAGCACCCAGTGGCTCTTGCCGCCGCGCCGCTTCTTGTCGTGGCCGAGGTAGGGGAGGACGGTGGCCGGTGCGAGGCTCGTCGCATGCGGAAGCCCGAACCGCTCGAGCAGCTCCGAGAGCTCGGCCGGCAAGGTCGCAGGCGCCACCCCGAGATCGACCGCGAGGAAGCTCGCCGCCACCATGCCGATCGCCACCGCCTCGCCGTGGAGCAGGTTGCGATAGCCGTCCGCGGCTTCGAGTGCATGGCCGACGGTGTGGCCGAAGTTGAGGAGCGCGCGCTGGCCGGTCTCGCGCTCATCCTTCTGTACCAGCTCGGCCTTGAGTGTGGCGCAGCGGACGACCAACTGGTCGATCACCTCTGGATGGTTGCGGAGCGACTCGAGATCCCCGACGGCTCGCAGTTGCGCGAGGAGCTCCGGAGCGAGCAGGTAGCCGTACTTGATCACCTCGGCCAGGCCCGAGCGCAGCTCGCGTTCCGGCAGCGTCGCGAGCAAGTCGGGGTCGATCACCACCAGCCGCGGCTGGTGGAAGGCACCGACCAGGTTCTTGCCGAGTGGTCGGTTGAGCCCGGTCTTGCCGCCGATCGCCGAGTCGACCTGCGCGACCAGCGACGTCGGCACTTGGACCAGGGCGATGCCGCGCAGCAGAGTGGCCGCCGCGAAGCCGGCCAGGTCGCCCACCACGCCGCCGCCAACCGCGACCAGCGCGCTATCGCGATCGATGCCGAAGGTGAGCACGCGGTCCCAGACGTTGCCGAGGATCTTCTGCGACTTCGACTCCTCGCCCGGTGGGATGAGAATCGTGTGCGTCGTGAAACCAGCACGCTTCAGCACGGCCTCGGCCGGCTTGAGCCAGAACGAGGCGACGTTGCGGTCGGAGAGGAGCGCGACCTTGCGGGGCGGGGGGAGCAGTTCGGCCATCCAGTCGCCGAGCCGCTCGAGCGTGCCGCGGCCGCCACGAATCCTGCAATCGGCGCGCTGCGAGATGGCGAGTGCGTGGTCGAGCATCCGCGGCACGTTACCCCGGCGGTGGCGCGGCTCCCCCTCGCCGAGCCTGTCGGCGCTTCATCTGCATGGCGCGGAAGGAGTCGGCGTCCTTGCGGTCGCGCATCGCCAAGTAGAGCAGCCCGAGGACCAGCGGCACCGAGGTGCCGATCAACAGCCAAGAGAAACCGGAGCGCAGCTCCTCGGCCGCGATTCTGAACGGCACGAACCGCTTGGCGATGATCAGCGGGCAGGTCACCGTCTGCCGGTTGATCGCCTGGTAGGTGTAGAGCTTGAGGAAGACCCCCTCCACCAGCACGGTCGGCTGGCCGCGCACCCATGCGGGGGGCCGCTCCGCCGAGATCACGTAGGTGAAGGTCGGCCCTTGGTGCACGAGCAGACTGTGCCAGACGATCGGGATGTCGAGCGGGTTCTCGCCGTCGGGTCCGAGGTCCTTGAACCACGGTGGTTGATCGGCGCTCGCGCTGCCGAGCAGCCGCACGGGCGCACCGCGATACTGGACCGGGTCCTTCAGCAGCGCCTGCGCCGTGAGATAGATCGCGTCGTTCTCCCCGGCCAACCCCTCCTCGGCGCCCGCAGCGAGGGCGTCGGCATCGACGTTCTGCACGTACGACAGGACGTGCCAGAGCGCCTCGTCGGGCACTTCGAGGCGGTCTTGGATGCTGTAGTCGCGAACGGTCGACAGGATCGCCTGCGAGAGCTCCGTCACTGGCGCCATGTGCAGGAACGACTTGACGACGCGCTTGCCGATCAGGTGCAGCGTCGGATCGATGAGCTTCGCGGGATCGGCCGGATCGAAGAGCGCGAGCTTCTTGAAGAAGAAACCCTCCATCTTGATGACGTCGCCTGCGGCAATTCCATCTGGCGGTTCGAGCACGGAGAACGACCAGGTACGGCCAAGGTCGTCGGTCGCGACGCCGCGCCAGTAGTGGAACTGCGGATCGCCGGCGGCAATCGACGGGCCGAGCGGGACCTGCTCCTGCGTGACGAAGTTGAAGCGCGCCTTGGCGACCAGCGGCCGGCCGCGCCAGCTCGCGGGATCGGCGTCGATCTGCTGATAGGTCGCGTCGTCGATGAATGGCGCCTTCATCCGACGGAAGTCGCCGGCCACCAGCTTTCCCGACTCGAGCAGCAGGTGGAGGAACGGTTCCGGCTCGCGCACGATCCGGTCCGACTCGGTCGCGTCCTTGACCTCGGCGAGCAGCTTGCGGTCGATGGTGGCCGCGGGCGGCGCGTTCTCCGATTCGATCGGCGCGACGCTGGTGTCGAGCGGGAGTGACTCGGTGGGATTGCGCTCGGTCAGCTTGAGCCAGAAGACCAGGCCGCCCGCGAGCACGAAGAGGAAGAGCAGCACGACGAGCTGCGTCTTGGGCGTGCGCGCCTGGGCGTGGCGTAGCGGGGAGAGCGGTGATTTGGCGTCCAAGTTCGATTCCGAGCAACGAGTACGTGGGGCGCCTGGCTCCAACGGAGCGGCGCGTGGCAGGTTTCGAGATTCTGGGCGAGCGCGCCCACGATAGGGAAGGGAGCGCGCGGGTAGCTTCGCGGAAATGGGACGCCCCGCTTGGTGGACCGCGCTCCGCTTGCCCCTCCGCGATCTGCGAGCGATCGATCAGCTCGCACGCACGCTGCCGAATCTCGAGCGCGAGCGGTCGTTCCGGCACGGCGGCCCGAGCGGCGTCGTCCTCTCCCTCGATCGAACGCGCTGGTTGTTGCGCGCGCTCGGCGATCCGCTGCGCGGCCTGCCGATCGTGCATGTGGCCGGATCCAAGGGCAAAGGCTCCGTCTGTCTGCTGGTCGAGTCGCTGCTGCGCGTGCAACGGCTGCGCACCGGCCTCTACCTGTCGCCCCACGTCGATGGCTGGAACGAGCGGATCCAAATCGATGGTGAGCCGCTGGCACCGCGCGCGATGGGGCGTTGCCTCGAGCGCGTCCTGCACGCGGCCGCGCAGCTCGACCGCGGACCGCCGACGCTCTTCGAGGCGCTGACGGTCGCCGCCTTCCTCGCGTTCCAGCGCGCTCGCGTCGACGTCGCGATCGTCGAGGTCGGGATCGGCGGGCTCCTCGATGCGACCAACGTCGTGAAGAGTGCCGTTGCCGTCGTCACCTCGCTCGAGCGCGAGCATGTCGCGCTGCTCGGGCCGACGCTCTGCGACATTGCGGCGCAGAAGGCGGGAATCTTCAAGCGCGGTGCGGTGGCGATCAGCGGCGTGCCGGCGGCGCGGCGCGAGGCGGCGGTGCTGCGCACGGCGGCCGCGGCGGTCGGCGCGCCGCTTCTCGAATGGGGTCGCGAAGTTCGGGCGCGGGTCTGCGCGCGTCAGCTCCACGTCCAGCTTGCTCCGCACGCGCCGCTGCGCTTGCTGCCGCCGCAAGGAGGGCCCTACGCTCCCCGCAACGCCGTGTTGGCGATCGCTGCCGTCGATCAGCTCGCACGCCGCCGACCGCAGCTCGGGCTGAAGATCGCCGAGGCGCCACTCGCGGCCGGGCTCGCGGCGGCGCGGCTACCGGGACGGTTCGAGCGGCTCGCCGAGCGGCCGCGCACCTGGCGCGACGGCGCGCACACGCCGCGCTCCCTGCGGGCGACGGTCGCGGCGCTGCGCCGCGAGCTCGGCAGCGCACCGGTCGTGCTCTTCGCGTTGAAGCGCGACAAACCGCTCGCCGCCTGTCTGCGCGCGCTGGCACCCGCGTGCGGCCCGCTCGTTGCGACCACGATTCCCGATGGAGTCGTCCGTGACGGACAGGGCTTTGACCCGGAAGAAATCGTGGCAGTCGCGCGTTCCGTTGGGATCATGGCGCGCTCGGTGGCCAGCCCGGCCGCGGCGTTGCGGATCGCTCGCCGGCTCGCAGGCGTACGCGGTGGGGTGCTGGTCACCGGATCGTTCTGGCTCGCGGGAGCGGTCCCGCGGCTCCTCCGCTCTCGCCATTGATCCTTGGTCGATGGACCTCTCGATCGTCAACCATCTGCTCGTGACGCAGCGGTTTCTCGTCAAGGGAACCGTGCGGACTGGCGATCTGCGGCTGTCGAGCTTCCTCAACGCGGTGCGGCGGCCGTGGCTCGCGATCGAGAACGTGACCTTCACCGAGCTCGTGAGCGGCGAGAAGATCGTCGCGCGCCGGGCGACCCTGCGGCTGGCCGACCTGTTGCTCGCGCACGAGTATCTCGACCTCGCGGGCGACCCGATCCGCAAGCGGCTCGCGCAAGCCGACGCGGCCGAAGGACAGGCTCTGCCGCGCTCCGAATACCGGATGGTGAGCGCCTGGTTCCGCGCGCCGTCGCGTCTCGAGATCCTCGGCCGCATTCGACAGAACGTGCTCGACGCCGCGACCAGCGACGAGTTCTTCGTGATGCAGGAGCCGCTGCTGCGCGGCGTCGACGAGGCGACCGCGAACCTGCTCCTGCCGGTCAAGGACCTCCCGTACGCGATCGTCCATCGCGCGCAGCTCCATGGTTGGTTCGAATATGAATGACGGGGCGATCGGCCGACGGGCTCCCGCAGCGGTCGAGGCCGCTCCCCTGCTCGACACCTCGGCGTTGGTGGCGCTGCTCTTCTTCCTGTCGGGAGGGACGAGCCTGCTGCTCGAGACGGCGGCGGTGCGCGCCTTCCTCGAGCTCTTCGGCTCGACGGCGGCGTCACTCGGCGCGGTCGGCGGGGCGTTCCTCGTCTGCCTCGCGCTCGGCGCTTGGCTGGTCGGGACCAAGGCTGATCGGGTGGAGCGGCCGCTGCTCTGGTATGCGGCGCTCGAGGCGATCGCGTGCGTCGGCAGCTTCGTGGCGCTGTGGGCGATGGGCGGGCTGGACTGGCTGGCCGATTCGCTCGCGCGTTCGGAAGTGGCGGGCGATGGGCGGCTGTGGACGCGGCTGCTCGCGGCGGTCCTGGTGCTGCTGCTGCCGGGCGGTGCGCTCGGTGCGACGCTGCCGTTCCTGTCGCGGCTGCGCGCGGCGACGCGCACGCGTGGCATCGCGGCGGGTGGTCTGCAGGCGGCGAGTGCGATTGGCGCGGCCGCGGGCGCGCTCGTGGCCTCGACGGTGCTGCTCGCGGCGGTCGGCACGCGCGGGACTTGGATGATCGGCGCGGGGATCAACGGCCTCGTCGCCGTGGCGGCGTTCGTGCTGGCGCGACTCGATCCGCGCGGTTCGACCGCCGGAGTGCAGCCATCGGAAACCCATGAGCGCGCGCCCGAGTCGGCCGCATCGCTGTCCGACGCGAGCGTGCCGCTCGCACCACTCACGATCGCATCGGCGCTCACCGGCTTCGCCGTCCTCGCGTTCGAGGTGCTGCTCTTCCGTGCGCTCGGGCAGGTGGCGCGCGGCAGCCAGGACACGCTCGGCGTCTTGCTCGCGGTCTTCCTCGGCAGCGGTGCGATCGGGACGGCGATCGGCGTGGCGCTCTCGAAGCGGCGGGCGGCGAGCGGCTTCGTGGTCGGGCAGCTCCTCTCGGCGGTCGTGCCGCTGGTCACGTTGCTGCTGCTGCGCTTCATGGCGAACGCGGCCGACCTCTCGTGGTGGCGCGCCGGCGCGAACGCCTTCACTTGGGTCGGCCGGCTGGCGGGCGAGCTGCTCGGAGCGCTGGCGATCGCCGGCCCGGTCGCGCTCGCCACCGCCATCGCGTTTCCGTGCGCGTGCGAGCTGCTGCCGCGTGATCGCGCCGGGTTCGGACGCCAGGTGGCGTGGCTCTCCGGTGGCTGGACGCTCGGCGCGGCGGCCGCGGGTGTGCTCGTGCCCGGTTTTGTACTGCCGCGACTCGGGCTGCGCAGCTCGCTGATCGCGACCGCCTTGCTGCCACTCGTGGCGCTTGCGGTCGCATGGGTCGGCGTCGTGGCCGCGCGGCGGCGGGTCGGCGCAGCGCGGTTCTCGAGTCGGCTGGCAGCTTGGTGCGGCGGCGCACTTGCGGCGATGGCGGCGCTGCTCTTCGTCCCGATCGGCGGGCAGTCGTCGTGGCACGATCCCTTGCTCTTCGTGCGCCGTGTCGCCGGGCCGGAGGGGGGCTACGTCGTCCACTATGTGGAGGACAGCGCGGCCAACGTCGCCGTCATCGTCCACAGCGACGGGCAGAAGGTGCTGGCGGTCAATGACCAGCTCGCGCTCGGCGGCAGCGGCGATTCGCGCGTCGAGGCGATGCAGGGGATTCTGCCAGCGATCCTCCATCCGGCGCCCAAGCGCGTGCTCGCGCTCGGCGTGGGCGCGGGGCTCACGGTTGCGGCGCTGCGCGACATCGGCTGCGAGCAGATCGACGCGGTCGAGCTGCTGCCGTCGGTCCTCTCGGCGCTCCCCTACTTCGGCACCGAGAATGGCGGGATCGTCCACGATCCGCGCGTCCACTGGATCGCCAACGATGCGCGGTCGTTCGTGCGGGCGGCGGCGCCCGAGAGCTACGACCTGATCGTCGGCGACCTCTTCTTCCCGTGGGAGACGGAGGCCGGCCTCCTCTTCACGCGTGACCACTTCGAGCGGGTGAAGCGGCTGCTGAAACCCGATGGCCTCTTCTGCCAATGGCTGCCGTGCCATCAGTTGCGCTGGGAGGAGATCGGTCTGATCGGTCGCACCTTCTGCGACGTCTTCGAGGGCGCGACGCTCTGGCTCGCCCGTCCCGAGTTCCCGTTCCCGATCCTCGGGCTGATCGCGACCAAGGAGCGGTTCGAGATCGACGTGCAGAAGCTGGGATCGCGACTCGAGAACCATCCGGCGCGCGACCTGCTGGAGCGGCTCGGGGTCGCCGACGTGCGCGATCTCCTCTCGCTCTACGTCGCCGACGAGTGGTTCTTCCGCGAGAAGTTCGACGAGGTCGGGATCAACGTCGCCGACCGTCCGCGCGTCGAGTTCCTGGCTGCGCGGCGAGTCGAGAGCGACGACGTCGTCGCGCTGCGCAACCGGCTCAGCCTCTTCGAGCTCAAGGAAGACGTCGTCACCCGCATGTCGCAGAGCGCGATCGAGAAGAAGAAGCTGGTGGAGGTGCGCCGCGACCTGGCGCAGGCGTCGCGCACGATGTGGCAGCTCTACGAAGGGCAGACCGCGGCGCTCACGGCAAACGCCAATCGCCAGCTGCCGCCGGAGCAGCAGAAGAACGATCCCGAGCAGCTCGATCTGCAGGCCTTCCAGATCATCGGTGGCGTGCTGCGCGACCGGCCCGACCACGCCCCGGCGATGGAGTCGATGGTGCGCTGGCTGCTGCAGCAGCTCCGGTTGCGCCACTACAGCGTCGTCAACGAGGCAGTGCAGACGCTCGAGAAGGAGCCGGCGATCGGCCCGCGCGCGCGGCTCGCCAACCTGCGCGGGATCGCCTTCCTGCTCGGCATCTGCGATCCGGACGCAGTGAAGCCCGACCAGGAGGAGAAGGCGATCGCCTATGCGGTCACCGACCTGCGACGCGCGGTCGAGCTCGATGCCAAGCTGGTCGAAGCGCAGGTGAATCTCGGCATCGCGCTCTTCCTGCAAGGAACGCAAGCAGCCTGGGACGAGGCGCGCGCCCGCCTCGGCGAAGCCCGCGACCGCATCGCAGCCCCCGGCCGCGCCGAGCGCCACGGACTCCCCGCGAGCGCCGAGGCGATCTTCTCTTTCCTCACCGGCAAGCCCGACGAGGCGCGGAGCTGGCTGGAACGCGCAGCGGGACAGCCGTGGGTCGTGAAGATCGCGGAGCGGATGGAGGCGGGGGCGAGGGGCTGAGCGCCGTCACGAGCCGCCGGACTCGCGGGCGCTACGCCACACCACCGAACCGCGCGACGTGAACCGACCGCACGGTCGCGAGACGTCGAGGGTTCGCACGGATGCGCGCGATCTTGTGCAACGTGTTTGCGGTGAGGTAGGTCTCTCCGCAACTGGGGCACGCCACGACGGGCACTCCTTCGATCAGGACGACGTTGCGGCCGCGTCCGTAGGTCCGCGTCACTTGCCGCAGCCGGGCCCCGAGCTTTCCGCACCCGTCGCAGATTGTCGTTTTCATGTCGGCTCTCATAGCACGTAAACCGTCACGATGATGACCACGTCCGTCGGGCTGATCTTGGCAACGACCACGACCGGTTGTTCGGCGATCGTCTCACCTTGGATGACGTACTTCCATTCCCCTGACTCCTGATCACGCTGCCGCTCGATGATCTCTCCCGTGAGCACGCATTGTTCGACGTCAAGAACGGTCAGATCATCTTCGTCCGTCTTGTCGTCAGCATGAACGGTCATCCAGAGCCTGCGTTGCTGCACCATCCTCCTGATCCGGTGCATCGTCCAGTCGAACACGCCGCCCCCCTCCCGTCCAGCGTCTCGTCGACTCGGATCAGGTGGACGATTCGCGCATCCACCGGTTGCCGACGCACAGCGGCACCCCAATGCCGCTCGCCCGTCGTGGGCCACGCGAAAACGGTGACCTTCGCGCCGTGAATGGTGGCGTTGTCGGGTTTTGTCGAAGTGCTCCACGCTGTCGCGATCGGCATCGACGCGACCGGTTGCGCGACGCAGTCGGTCGCAATTGTTGCGGACGACGTGAGCCGAAGCCGTCGTCTCCTCGCCCGCACACCCGGACTCGCATGCCAACCCGAAAGGAGCGCCGCCGGCAGCTTAGACCAGGGTGCATCGGCTACCACTGCCGGCGGCGCGAAACTCTTCGGCTTCAATCCGGCGTTGACTCGCTTGCGCGAGTCGGCTTCCGGTTCGAAGCACTGGAGACCAGCCTGGGCATCACTTACACGGCGCGCCGGTCCGCGGCTTTGGGCCGCGTGACCGTCGCGATCGGGCGGGATCGACGCCTTGGCGGGACGGAGGCCGAGGTTGTTGTTCCGGTTCGAGGGGTCGTTCCGGTTGCGGTTCGCCGAGCGTGCGCTGACGGCCTCGTTGTTCCAGCCGCCGCCGCGGTTGACGCGGTTGCGGGAGCCAGCGGCCGGTCCCCGTTCGTGAGCTGGGTGGAGTGTGTGGAGCTCAGCAGGAGTCGAGCATCGCAACCTCGTGGTCGGGCCGGTCGGCGCGCCGATCGTGTTGCCACGCGCGGACCTGCTCGCCGTGCCGATCGCGGATCTGCTCGGCGAGGCGCCGCGCGAACACGCGGCATCCCGTGCCCTGCAAGTGGGCGAAGACT
This sequence comes from uncultured Phycisphaerales bacterium, assembly GCA_964426265.1. Classification (GTDB taxonomy): domain Bacteria; phylum Planctomycetota; class B15-G4; order B15-G4; family SIAN01; genus SIAN01. Next base: position 12,735 of record CAYRQC010000425.1, read on the forward strand.
GAGCGAGCGCTGTCGATGTAGGCCGGTTCGTCGATCCGGCCCGCCGCGAGCTGCCGGCCACGTGCCGCGAGCCGCGCCGCCGTGCGCCGCCGGTTCGCGGGCCGCAGGCGGCGCGTCGACTGCCAGAGGTGGATCCCGAGGAACGGCAGCCCTTCCGTCGCCGGCGCCAGGATGGTCGCCGTCGGCTTCAACTGCAGCGCGAGCTCGTCGCCGAGCCAACGCTCGATCCAGCGCCGCGCCGCTTGCAGCGTCTCGCGGTCGTCCGCGAAGAGCACGAAGTCGTCCATGTAACGGACGTAGCCGGGGATCCGGAGCTCCTGTTTCACCCGATGATCGAGTCGGCTCAGCACGAGGTTCGCGAACCACTGGCTCGTGAGGTTCCCGATCGGCACGCCGCGGCCGCCGCCTTCGTCCGTGCCGTGCGCCGCGAGGATCCGCTGCGCGAGCCGCAGCACCTCGCGATCCTTCACGATCCGCGCGAGCGTCTCCATCACGACCGCGTGCGACAGCGACGGGAAGAACGCCTTCACGTCGAGCTTCAGGAACCACGCGTGGCGGCGGAGCATCCGCTGCGCGTGATCGAGTGCCGCGTGCGTCCCCTTGCCACGCCGGCACGCGAAGCTCTCGAAGAGCATCCGCCGGTCGAGCAGAGGTTCGAGCGGATCGATCAACGCGTGATGGACGACTCGGTCGCGGAACGGCGCGACGGTGATGACACGCTCCTTCGGGTCACGGATCGTGAAGGAGTGGGTGGGGGCCGGACGCCACGTCCCGGCCATCAGCTCGCGTTGCAGGGCGAGAAGCCGCGGTTCGAGGTGGCGTTGGTGGCGAGCGCGAGACGCAGCAGATGGCGCACCCGCTCCAGCCGTAGGTTCACGTCGTGGAGGAGCCGGCGACGCGGCTCCGGTTCGTAGCGCGCCTCGACCAGCATCTCCGTGATGTCGAGCGCGTGCTCCTCGACGCGCTGCGCGAGCGTGAAGCGGACCGACTTCGGCCAGCGTCCGGTGTGGGCGAGCAGCCAGCCGGTGAACTCCTCCCATTGCGCCAGTACGAGCAGCTCCGGGCCGGCCGTCGGCGCGGCGGGGCGATCGAGTGGCACTGCGCTCATGGCAGCGTCGAGCCTGGATCGGAGCGGGCGTCGTTCGGCGGCGCGGGATCGGTGGGTGGGGGTTGACTCGGCGACTCCTTCGTCCGCGCGCCGTGCAGGACTTGCAGGACGGCCTCGGCGTAGAGGCGCAGCTTCCCGGGACCAATGCCAGGGCCATGTCCAAGCGCAGTCGCCGACTCGGGTCGATGAGTGACGATCCAGGCGAGCTCGCGATTCGTGAAGACGAGGAACGGCGGCACGCCCTGCGCACGTGCCGTGGTGGCGCGCCACTCGCGAAGCGAGTTGAACAGCGCACGCTGCGTCGCGTCGAGCTCGGGAGCTGGATGGCTTGTCTGGCCGTGTCCCGGCCGCGAACCAGCGGTCATGGTCGCGACACTCACCGGCCGTTCACGGACGATGGCGTCGTCCCACGTGACGACGCACGTGACGTGCGGGACGTCGTTCACCTCGAAGAAGTGCTCGCGGAAGGCGACCAGCTCCTTGTCGCGCAGGAGCTCGAGAAGCGGCGTGTCATCGAAGCCGCCCAAGGACGCGGAGTAGCGGAAGGTGAGGAGCTTGACGCGCATCGTGGGCCTCCAGGTTGGCGACCCACCCAGTACCCACCCATCGGCTTCGGTCTACTCAAAAATTGGGAGCAGCTTCCACGCCGAGGATTCGTTGTCAACCGATGGGCAAACCACGGCTCCAGACACCGTTCGCGAGCCCCTGCCACACCACGCTCTTTGCCTTCTCACGGCCGGTCCTCGGTCCTTTGGCCACGCTGCCGCTTGGCCTACGGACCGCGGACCTCACGAATGTCGCACGGTCCCAGGACATCCGATCGGTGAAGACGTGAAAGTCACCAAGTGATGACCCTGGCGGGACGGAGGCCGAGCATCCCGCCACGGGCGGAGGGATCGTTCCGGTTGCGGAACGCCGAGCGAACGTTCACGGCCCCGAAGTCCCAGCCGCCGCCGCGGTTGACGCGGTTGACGCGGTTGCGGGAGCCAGCCTGCACGGGAAGCGAACGTTCTCCGTCTCCAGGTCGCGGAGGTGATGTTTCATAGTCTGTGTATTCGTCTTCACACCACTCCCAGACGTTGCCGATCACGTCGTGGAGTCCGAAGGGATTGGCAGCAAACGAACCGACCGGCGCGACAACGTCGAATCCATCGTCCCAGTCTTCAGCGTCGCCGGGATATCGGCGTTGCTTGGCGCGCTTGTCGAAGACGTTTCCGGCCTTGCGGCCAACGACTTCCTTGGCGATGTCCGCGGCGACATCGCCGCACCAATAGACGGTGTTCGTGCCGGCGCGCGCGGCGTACTCCCACTGCGCCTCGGTCGGCAGTCGCAAGCGCACTGCTGCGAGCCGGTCGTGCGCGTCCGTCCACGCCACTTGCTCGACGGGCGACGTCGCCGGATAGGGCTTGCCTCTGCCGCCGTCCTTCTGGAACCAACTCGGGTTGCTGCCGTTTGCCCGCAGCCACTGCGCCTGCGTCATCTCGAATTTCGAAACCAAGAAGGGCGCGAGTGTCACTTCATTGGGCGGCTGCTCATCGGACCGCGATTGCGGATCGACGTTCGGCGTGCCCACCGCGTGGTCCGCATCAGAGTCGCGGGATCCCATGGTGAACGTGCCGCCGGGTACGAGGACGAAGACCAGCCCCGTCTCTTCCTTCATCGGGAAGCGGCCGCTCTTCGCATCGCGCTCTGGCCGTGCGCCGGTCTCGACGTGCCAGAACTCCTCGAGTCCCGAGTCGAGATCGGCACCCATCGGCACCAGCCCGAACTGCTCCTTGAACTCCCTGCCGGCGAATGCGGCGTACTTCGGGTTCTTGGCGATGCGCGCGATCGCTGCCTGCCAATCGTCGACCGTTTCATCGAGCGACACCTGCTCGACCCACGCCGCATGGTCGATCCGCCGCTGCATCGCGGCGATCGTCGCGTCCGCGGGCACGAAGGCGGCCGAAGGCCCGTCCTCCGTTGCCGACGGCTTCCACGCGGCGATGACGTCGATCGAAGGGGCGACTGGATCCGCGAGCGCCTCGATCGCAGCGAC
>CAYRQC010000426.1:0-13990 GCA_964426265.1 uncultured Phycisphaerales bacterium
CCCGCAGCGACTGCGCGCTCTGTCACGACTACCACCCGCGCGAGCACCAAGAAAACGCAGGACACTGAGCGCGATTGACGACGCCCGGAGCGCCGCACGCTACGTTTGCGGCCCATGAAGACCACTTTCCGCAACCTCGCCCTGCTCCCGCTACGCCTGGCCCTGCTCGTGCCGCTGCTCGCCGCGCTGCTCCTCGGCTGCGCCGCACCGCCCGCCATCGCGCAGAGTCCCGCCCCCGGATCCGACCGCTTCCAACCCATCCGCTTCGGCGATCCCGAGGAGCTGGCGTGGGACTCGCCGTTCTTTCCCGGCGCGCATTACGACGCCGCGATCCCGACGCCCGACTCGCTCCTCGGCCAGCGACACGGCACGCGGCTCTCGCATCACGCGGAGGTTCTCGCTTGCTTGCGCGCCATCGCAGCGAGCTCGAAACGCGTCCGGCTCGAGACCTTCGCGCGCACCCACGAAGGACGCGAGCTGGTCTGGGTCGCGATCAGCTCGCCGGCGAACCTCGCCAAGCTTGACGCGATTCGCGCGGACCTGGCTCGACTGGCCGATCCGCGCGGGCTCGCCGAACCCGAAGCACAACGGATCCTCGCTGGACCGGCGATCGCCTGGATGGGCTACTCGATCCACGGCGATGAGCTCTCGGGCTCCGATGCGGCGGTGGCGCTCGCCTATCACCTCGCGGCGGCGCAGGACCCCGCGGTGGTCGCGCTGCTCGAATCACTGGTGATCGTGATCGATCCGTGCCTCAACCCCGACGGTCGCGAGCGCATCATCGGCATGGTCGAGCAGTCGGCCGGGCGGACGCCCAGTCTCGACTATGCCAGCATGCATCGCGGACGCTGGCCATTCGGGCGCGGCAATCACTACCTGTTCGACATGAATCGCGACTGGATGGCGGGCACGCAGCCCGAGACGCGCGGACGGTGGCAGGCGGTGCTCTCATTCCATCCGCAGCTCTTCGTCGACGCCCACGAGATGGGCAGTGACGACACGTTCCTCTTCTATCCGCAGGCCAAGCCCTTCAACCCGAACCTGCCCACGACCGAGCTCGCGTGGCAGGAGCGCTACAGCGCCGACGCGGCGCGCGCTTTCGATGCGCACGGTTGGGCCTACTACACGCGCGAATGGGCCGATGCGTGGGGCCCCTTCTATTCCGACTCGTGGGCCGCGCTCACCGGCGCCACCGGCATCCTCTACGAGCAGGCGAACACGACCGGGTTCCCGCTGAAGCGTCCGTCGGGTCGCGTGCTCACCTATCGCGAAGCGGTCCACCACCAGCTCACCGCGAGCTGGGCCAACCTCGGCACATTGCGCGATCGGCGCTCCGACGCGCTGCGCGACTACCTCGCGAACGGGCGCGCCAACGTGGCGGCCGAGACGCCCGGCAACTCGCGACTGCTGGTCGTGAAGCCGCACGGAAACCTGCAGCGCGAAGAGGCGTTCCTCCAGACGCTACTCGGCCAAGCCATCGAGGTGCGGCGTGCCGACGCGGAGTTCGAGGCACCGAGCGTCGATTGGGCCGAAGGCGGCCATGCCGAGAAGGCGACCTTCCCCGCGGGCTCGTGGCTGGTCGCCGCGCGCCAGCCGGCGCGTCAGCGCGTGCGGGCCTTCCTCGACTTCGACATCCGCTACGACAAGGAGGCGTTGCAGCTGGAGCGCGAGGAGCTGGAGCGCAAGGGGCGTTCGAAGGCCTACGACGTCACATCCTGGAGCTTGCCACACGCCCTCGATCTCGACGCCGCGTGGGTCGATGCCGTCGAAGTGAGGAGCACACCCGTCGTGACGAGTGAGCTCCCGCGACGCGATCTCCGCGAGATAGCCGTCACCGAGCCGGCACCCGTGGCGTGGATGGTCGATGCGAACAACGACGACGCGCTGGCCTTCGCCGCGCGCGCTCTCGAGCTCGGCCTCGCCGTCCACGCGTCCGATGAGCCCTTCACCGCGGGCGGGCAGCACTTCGCGCGCGGCAGCTTCCTGGTGCGTCGCTCCGAGAACTCCGGCAGCGCGCAAGAGATCTGGAACCACGTGCGCGCGGCCGCCAACTTCGCGCGCGTCGACGCCGTCGCCGCGCCGAGCGGTCGCGCGCCCGACAGCGAGCAGGCCGACCTCGGCGGGCAGCACTTCCATCTCCTGGCGCGGCCGCGCGTGGCGCTGCTCGCCAACTCGCCGGTCAGCAACGACGGGTATGGCAACCTGTGGCATCACCTCGATCAGCGGATCGGCGTCCCGTTCTCGATCCTCGATGCGCAGTCGCTCGGCGATTACGACCTGCGTCGCTTCAACGTGCTCATCCTGCCGCCGGCGGATGGGCTGGCGAAGCTGTTGGAGCCGCACAAGGAGGCGCTCGCGAGCTGGCTCGAGAACGGCGGAACGCTGATCGCCTGCGGCAGCTCGGCCGCGGAGCTGACGAAGGGTCGCCTCGGTCTTTCGCAGGTCGTGCTGCGCGCCGACGCGCTCGAAGAGCTGGAGAGCTTCCATCGCGACGCCGAGCGCGAGCGCGGCGCACGCAAGGTCGAGATCGACGAGGCTGCGGTGTGGGATGGCACGACGGCCAAAGCTCCGTCCGCCGCAACTCAACCGGCGAAAGAGGGCGCCACGGATGCGGTGGCCGATCCAGCAGCCACACCCGCCGATCCAGCGGCATCCACGACACCCGCGTCGACCACGACCACCCACAAGGTCACCGCCAGCAAGAATCCCGACGACGCGGACGACACCAACAACAAAGTGAACAAGGACGACGAGACCCACGCCGCCCTCTTCTCACCCCAGGGCGCGACGCTGCGTGGTCTCGTCAACCCCGATGCCTGGATCACGAGCGGAGTCGATGCCGTGCTGCCGGTCCTGGCTTTCGGCTCGGACATCTTTCTCGCGAAGGCGCCGGTGACCACCGCGGTCCGACTCGACCTCGGCCCGACCTTGCGTCTTGGTGGCCTCCTCTGGCCCGAAGCGCGCACGCGGCTCGCCGACAGCTCATGGCTGACCGTGGAGCGCAAAGGCCACGGCCAGATCGTGCTTTTCGCGGCACCGCCGACCTTCCGCGGCTACCACCTCGCCACCGCGCGGCTGTTTGCCAACGCGGTCGTTCTCGGGCCGGGACTGGGCGCGGATCAGCCGGTTGGTTGGTGAGAGGTCGCGCGGTCGTTTCGTGAACGGCAGCGCTGCTCTCGATTCGAAACATCGCCGTTGTGGAAGTGCAGCCAGCCGTCCTGTCGGTCCGGTGGCCCCACGGTCCCGATACCGCCAGCTCACCGATTCGGCATCGATTGCAGCACACCGGCATCGCCACAAGGGCCGCCGCGATGAGAGCGCGTACCATCGCCTCTGACACAAGGTGAAGGTAGGCCAATGGTCGCCATTACTTGTGGTCCGGCGCGAGTTACCACTCGACCTCCGTCCGGCGAGTCGCCGGACCAGCAAGTGCAAGAGCCTGTCAAGTGGACCTCTTCTACTTTGGCCGCGGCGGTGCCGCAGGTGGCTTGCGAGGCGGCATACCCTTGGTCCCGGTATCCATCAGTTGTTCTCCTTGTGGTCATCCATCCGACCTGCGATGTCGCTGTCCACGCTGTTCTGGCACGTCAATTTCAACCCGCTCGTCGCGAAAAAGTCACTCGGGATCTTAGCTTCATACTCACCGAACTTGAGGCGCAGTGATTCGAGAGCTCGCTCGGCTGCGTCGGGGTCGAAGTCCGGGTGGTGCTCCATGGTTGCTCTCAATGCGAGAGCACTCACTCGCAGTCCCAAGAATGCGTTTTTCGTCTCGAGCCAGTCCTTGAGGCGCGCAGGAATTCCCAATGAACTATGGACGATGGACAGGACCGCGGCGGCGCCAGCGAGCATCGCCCAAACGAACGCGAGCCCCCCCGATTGCCAAACTCGCCAACCAGCAACCGCCGACCCCGTTGCCGTGAGGGCAACCAGCACCTTCGTGACGTCATCGATCAGTTTCAGGCGATCGACCATTCGGCTCGCGAGTTCGGTGTTGTACTTCGAGTCGTACCAGAGGTAGTGGGTCGAACTCCAAACCAAATCACGGAGATCCGTGCTCATGATCGTCTCCATCGTGCCAGCGTCGACCGGTTCCATCTGACACTACTTCGCTCGGCGTTCATTCGACATCGCCGCACTACGCGAGGAGGTCGTCGCGGATGGGGTCGGGCCAGCAGCAGCGCCAGGGCATTCGTCTGGTCGCCCCACCCCGGCTTCTTCGATCTCGTAGTCCGGATCGGCGCTGAAGAGGTTGACGCGCGGCAGGTGCAGCGCAGCGTGTGGAGGAGTGCGGCGAACTCGTCACTTCGCGAGCGCCGGCATGCTGCGCGTCCGCGCCCACTCCTGGAGGTCGCGCCCGAGCGGCTCGCCGCCGAGCCACTGGTGGAACCAGTCGACGTGGGCGCCGAAGTAGAAGAGCATCTCCTGCGTGCCGGGCCAGTGGCCGGCCTTGGGGAAGACCACCAGGCGTGACGGCACGCCCTGCTCCTGCAGCGCGGTGAAGTACTGCAAGCTCTGCGTGTAGGGAACCCGGAAGTCGAGCTCGCCGGTGATCACCAGTGCGGGTGTCTTGAAATTGGCGACAGAGTTGGACGGAGACCACTTCTCGTATTGGGCGCTCGTCCACGGCGTACCAGCCAGATCCTTCTTCGGGAACCAGAGTTCCTCCGTGCCGCCGAAGAATGAGCGCAGGTCGTAGAGGCCCATCATCGCGGCCTGGCACCGAAAGCGATCGGTGTGACCCTGCATCCACATCATCATGTAGCCGCCGTACGACCAGCCCATGACGCCCATGCGCTTCGAATCCACATACGGCAGCTTCTCGAGCGCGTCGGTCACTCGCATCAAGTCCCGGAAAACGCGACCGCCGTAGTCGCTGCCGATGGCATCGCAATACTTCTGTCCGTAACCGGTCGAGCCGGTCGGGTTCGCGAAGGCGACCACATAGCCCTTACCGGGATAGACCTGCCAATCGCCGCGGAAGGCGTCGCCGAACTGTGACTGCGGACCGCCATGCACATTGAGGATCAGCGGGTACTTGCGGGCCGGATCGAAGCCGTGGGGCGTCACGACGAAGAGGTGGATCTTGGTGCCATCCTCGCCTTCGACCCATTGCTCCTGCGCCGGCCGCAGGTCGATCTCCTCCTCGTACTTGGCGTTGAAGGTCGTCAGGCGCATCGGTGCGGCCGCGCCGGGATGGTGGACGAAAAGCTCGTAAGGTTCGCTGACGGAACGGCGCACGTAGACGAGCGAGCCGTCCTTGCCGAGCGGCTCCCAGGACTCGATCGTCGCGTGCTCGAGAACCTTCGTCGGGCGCGCGGCGGAAGCGGCGGGAGCGGCGTCGTCGAGCCCAATCCGGTAGATCGGCGTGCGTCCGTGCACTTCGGCCTGGAACCAGATCGAGCGGCTGTCGGGCGACCAGCGCAGGTCGCTCACCATGTCGTCGAACCCTTCGCGCGAGGTGAGGTAGCGCGTTGCACCGCTCGCGACATCGAGCACCGCCAGCCGCTTCAAGTCGGACTCGTAGCCGGGTTGCGCCTGGCTCACGTAGGCGAGCTTCGTACCGTCCGGCGAGAAGAGCGGCTGCCCGTCCCAACCATCGCACGCGTCGGTCAGGTTGACGGGTGTCTCTGGCGCGTTGATCGCCACACTCCAGAGATCGGAGTTGACCGAGCTCGCCTGGTCTTTCTCATGGTTGGACATGAAGACCATGCGCTTCGAATCGGGCGAGAAGTCGTAGCCTCGTCCCCCACCCAGCATGAACGGCGGGCTGTCGAAGGGCCCGGGTGTGAGATCGCGCTCGACCTTGCCGGTGTGGGCATCGACCAGCAGCACATGGGTCACCTTGCCCTCGTCCCAGCTCGTCCAATGGCGATAGAGCAGCGAGTCGGCGAGGTGGACGTCGAGCTTGCCTTTGTCGCGCGCGTCGTCGCGCTCTTTCTGCTTGGCTCCATCGAGAGCGAGGTCGGGCCAGATCTCGCTGATGACCGCGATCCAGTTCCCGTCGCGCGAGAGCACCGGCCCTTCGACTCCAGGCGCGTAGTCGGTCGACTGGCGCGCTTCGCCCCCTTCGAGGGACAACGTCCAGAGCTGGCTCGTGCCGCTGCGGTTCGAGACGAAGAGGAGCGACTTGCCGTCGGGCGTGAAGTGAGCGTCGGAGTCGGCCTTCTTCGCGAACGTGAGCTGCCGTAGCGCCGAGCCATCCGCGCCGATCGACCAGAGCTCCGTCCAGGAAGTCGCGGCCGCGAGGTCCTTGCGGGCCACTCCGAAGACGATGGTCCGCCCGTCCGGCGAGAGGGTCGGCGACTGGACCACGGCGACGCCGTAGACGTCGGGCACGTCGAACGCGCGCTTGTCGTTCGCGACCAACACGCTGAGCAGCAGGGCGATCGGGAGAGTGTTCATGGTGCCGATCCTACGAGAGCGACCCGGTGGAGTTCCCCGTCTCGAGCGGTTCGTCAGCGGCGCGCGCGAGCAGCGACCGCCGCGGCGCGTGTTGACCGGCGGGGCACTGAGCGGCGCGCGACGCGCCACACCCCGCGCGCGCACACTCGTAAGCAGCTCGGCCGGTAGCCTCACCCCTCACGATGCCCGAGCTCCCCGACATCCTCCTCTACCTGCACGCGCTCGAGCCGCGCGTGGTCGGGAGACGGCTCACACGAGTGCGCCTCTTCACGCCGTTCCTGCTGCGGTCGGTGGAGCCACCGATCTCCGCGGTGGCCGGCAAGAGCGTGCTCGGACTGCGGCGGATCGGCAAACGGATCGTCTTCGAGCTGGAGGAGGAGCTCTTCCTCGTGCTGCACCTGATGATCGCGGGGCGGCTGAAGTGGAAGGAGGTCAGAGCGGCCCACGGCTCCGGCAGCAGAAAACCCGGCACACCGCACACCACCAAGCCCGGCGGCAAGATCGGCCTCGCCGCCTTCGAGTTTGACCACGGCACGCTCACTCTCACCGAAGCCGGCACCCAAAAGCGCGCCGCTCTCCACGTCGTGCACGGCGAGTCGGCACTCCACGCACACGACCCCGGCGGCGTCGAGCCGCTCGCCGCCGACCTCGCCACGTTCCGCGCCGCGCTCACCCGCGAGAACCACACGATCAAGCGCACGCTCACCGATCCCCACACCTTCAGTGGCATCGGCAACGCCTACTCCGACGAGATTCTCTGGCGTGCGAGGCTCTCGCCGTTCCTCTGGACGACCAAGCTCGACGAGGCGCAGCTCGCGCGGCTCTTCGACGCAACGCGCGCAACACTCACCGAGTGGATCGAGCGGCTGCGCGCGCAGGCCGGCGCCACCTTTCCGACCAAGGTGACCGCGTTCCGGCCGGAGATGGCCGTCCACGGCCGGTTCGGGAAACCGTGCCCCGAGTGCGGGTCGCCAGTGCAACGGATCGTGCACGCGAGCAACGAGTCGAACTACTGCGCCCGCTGCCAGACGGGCGGCAAGGTCCTGGCCGATCGCGCGCTCTCGCAGCTCCTGAAAGACGACTGGCCACGGACGATCGAGGAGTTGGAGGCAATCCGCGGGCGGCGTGGCGAGGCGACGCCGTGAATCGGTCCACGCCAAGTCCTTCGCGGAGTCTCGGACAGGATCCCATGCACCCGCTCATGCCGAAGCTGCGGTTCCTCCTGCGGATCGTGAAGCGAGCGGCTCTTGGCCTGCTCGCCTTCGTGCTGATCTATGCCCTGCTCGCGCTGCTGCTGCCGCGGATCACCGTCCACTCCGACTACCGGCCGCCGGATCGCGGCGTGCAGCTCTTCGTCGTGTCGAACGGGGTACACACCGACTTCCTGGTTCCGGTGCGCACGCCAACGGTCGACTGGACGCAGCACCTGCCGACCGAGTGGTTCGAGCGCGTCGAGCGCTCCTGCCCGTATGTCGTCTTCGGCTGGGGCGACAAGGGCTTCTATCTCGAGACGCCGACCTGGAACGAGCTGAAGCTCGCCACTGCCTTCAAGGCGGCGTTCTTCCTCGGCTCGTCGGCGATGCACGTGAGCTACCTCGACTACCAACCGGCGGTCAGCGACGCCTGCCGCCGGCTCACCGTCTCTCCGGAGCAATACGCCAAGCTGGTCGAGTATCTGCTCGCGTCATTCCAACATGACGCCGCCAGCCGGCTGCGTCTCATCGATCACGCCGGTTACACCACGCACGATCGCTTCTTCGAGGCCACCGGCACCTACAGCCTCATCCACACCTGCAACGCGTGGACTGGATCGGGTCTCGACGCCATCGGCGTCAAAACCGGAGTCTGGACTCCGTTCGCGTGGGACGTGCTGCGGTATCTCGACCGGTGACGTGACGGTGCCGTCTCGTCAACGCAGGAACCGCCCCTGCCCCTTCATGATCTGTGCCAGCAGTCCGTGCGCCTGCTTCAAGTAGGCGTCCTCGTCCGTCACCGGCGCGTCGTCGATCGTCGTGACCTCGAAGCCGAGGAAACCCTTCTGGTTGATCGCGAAGATCCCTTTGTAGTGGGCATCGCGGACGCAGAGGTGGTCCCAATCGGCGATGACGACGTGGTCGCGCTTGGTGCCGTCGAGGAGGTCGTGGCCGAGGCTGTAGTCGGCGGGCGGATTGGTGACGCCGAGCTGCGCGAGGATGGTCGGCGCGAGATCGAGATGGCTCGTCAGATCGTCCACTTCGCGCGCCGGCTGGCCGGGGATCCAGAGCACCATCGGCACGCGCGTCTGCTCCTCGCTGAAGTCGGAGTGGTGACCGTAGCGGCCCTTCTCCCAGAACTCCTCGCCGTGGTCGCCGGTGATGAGGACGATGGTCGAGTCGAGCAGGCCGCGCTCCGTTAGGTGGGTGATGACGCGCTCGAGCTGCTGATCGAGATGGTGCACCGCGTTCAGGTAGCGGTTCTTGACCAGCCCGATCTGCTCGGGAGTGGCGTCGGCGGCGAGTACATAGTTGAGCTCCTCGTTGTACGGCCGCCGGACCACCGCGGAATCGGGAAAGCGGTACTGCGCGTGCGGCGACTCGAAGAAGAGGAAGGTGAAGAAGGGCTGACCGGCGGGGGTCGCATCGATGTGTTGGAGCAGCTGGTCGACGAGCTGGCGGTCGCGCTGCCAGCCGGGCTCGTCCCCGTTGCCTTCGAGGAGCTCGGAGCGCGGCACCCGCGACCAGATCGTCTTGTCGAACTCGGGGAAGCTGAACTTGGCGCTCGTGGCGACGAACATCCGGTAGCCGTCGTCGATCACGCGATCGATCACCACGGGGCTCCGCAGCTCGGAGAGGAACGAGAACCAGTAGCTCCCGTAGAGCCCGTAGAACATCCCGAAGACGCCCATCCGCGTGCCGTTGCCGGCACTGTAGTGATGGCGAAACCACTGTGCTTGATGGGCGAACTTCCACGTCGCCGGCATCACCTCCTCGTCGAGCGCGTCGGCGCGCAACGACTCCGAGACGAGCCAGACGACATTGAGCTTGCGGCGTGCTGGATCGAGCGTGAGCGGCGCGAGCGGGTACTCGACGCTCCCCTCGCTGCCGCGCAGCTGCGGCACATCTTCAACGCGACGCTCGTAACCACACGCCTCGGCGAGAGAGCGAAACCGCACCCTGAGGTAGAACGGCAGCGCATCGTGGGCGGTCGAGATCGGACGGTAACTGGTGAAGTCGGCGATCCCGAACGTGAGGTGCTCGCCGCCGGCGATCAACACGAACGCGGCCGAGAACCAAAGCCACGCACGCTTCGGTCGCGAGCTGACCAGGAAGCGCCACGGCCGCTCGCGATGGATCGCTGTGTGGAGAACTAAGCATGAGATCGCGAGCAACACCACCGCGGCAGCGACCGCCGTCACCACCGTCGAGGTGCTGGTGTCCATCGACGCGAGGCCACCCGGCGTCCAGATCAGGTTCCAGACGAATCCATCGAGGTGCCGCCGGAAGATCGCGAAGACGATGCCGTCGACCAGCAGCGCGAAATGGACCGCGAACGTCATCACGACCGCCCAGCCGAACGCGATCGACCGCGACCAGCAGGCGATCAGAAGCGTCGGCAACAGCGCCGGCAGCAGGTAGATCAGTCCGAATTCGACGCCTGCGGCGATCAGGAAGAGCAGCGCATCGGGCGAGCGGTGGACCGTCGCCGCAACGCAGCGTGAGAGAAGCAGCAGATTGAGCAGCCACGCGACGACGAAGAAGCGCAGCAGGACGACGAAGGTCCGGACACGCGGCACGCCGGAAGAGTCGGTGGACGATTCGGCGGCCGAGGCAGTAGACGATCCCGCGCACGCGACGGGAGGCGAAGGCGATGGATCCTGCAAGCAGCCGCTCCGATTCCGACGAGCGGCGCATAGTAGGCACACGCGCCGGCCACGGAAGCCGGTTCAAACCCGGAGATCCGCCAATTCAGGAACAATTCAGGATGCAGGAGCCATTCAGGAAGAGCGAGCTTCGGAGCCTGACTCCGCCGGCGCTTCAGCGATCGCGCGCAGCTTCTGCATGGGTCGGCACTGGTTGCACGCCAAGCTTCGCCCCGAGCGCCGCGAGGTACTTCTCGATCGACGCCGTCTTCGAGAAGAAGGGCGACAGCGCCCGGAACATGAAGCTCGTCACCTCGCCATCCTCGGTGATTGCGAGCCGCGACCCGGCCCCCGCCGGCGCGAGCTCGAAGATCCACTTGCCGCCGTAGCCGAGGTCCTCGTTGAGGATACGCACGACATGGCGCGACGGTGCCGCCGATCCCGCAACCGACTCCTCGACCACGTACTGCACCTTCCCCCAATCGCTCTCCTCTTCGAAGGCCACCCTCTGGTCGTCACGTGCCGGCAGGAGCTTCAGGCCCTTCAGGTCCTTGCGCCACGCGGTCTGACCGACGTGATCAGTGATGAGCTGCCAGATCTCCTCCGGCGGTTTGGCGAACGTGGCGCTCACCGTGACCACGTGGCCCTTCGCGACCACGCTGCCGGCGATCAGCAGATAGGCCACCACCGCTCCTGCCACTCCACCAAGGATCTTCAGCCAGATCATGTGGGGTCTCCGGTCGCTCGGTCCCGTGGGGCGTACCGACCCTGGGATCCTACGCCGACAACTTCCGCACTACCGCCGGAGAGTGCGGTTTTCGCCGCCGTAGCGACCCAGGGTCGGTACGACGGATCAGATGAGCTGAGCTGGCGGAGCTACTGCTGGCGGGCGAGGTCGGCGAGGGCGCGGGCGAAGTCGGCGGGCTGGAACTCTTCGGGGCGCGTGAGCGGCGCGAGCAGGCGCGCGCGGACGGCGGCCGCGGCACTGGTTGAGGTCACCGTCCAGGAATCGCGCTCGAACTCGGCGCGCAATGAATGCAACAGGTGAGCGGCCTGCTCGGCGCCCTTCTGGCCGGCGGCGGCGATCCGCTCTGATTCGCGGCCGAGCCGCTCGATCACGAGCTGCATGGTCCGCGCCGGATCGGGGAGCTCATTCAACGCACGCGCGGCGCGATCGGCGAGGGCGGCTGCCTCGTTCGCCGCGGTCGCGAGCACAGCCGCGTCCGGCCGACCACCGCTCGCGAGCTGCGCCACGCGCTCGAGCGCCGCGTCCAACGCCACCGAGAGCTCCGGCTCGACCGCGGCGGCAACGGCGCTCGCCGTGACGAAACGGGCGCCGTCGAAGAGCGGCCGCCCCACCGGTACCGGCAGGCCGCGCGCGAGACGCCACTCGCGCAACGTGTCCCAACCGCTGCCTTCGAGGTCGTGATGGCAAGAGGCACACTCGAAGTCGGCGAACTCGAGCACGCCCGCGTCAGCGGCGGCATCGCGCGCCACCTTGATCATCTGCTCGCGCAACGCGACCGCCTGACCGACGAGCGCCGCTCGCGCATGCCACTGCTGGCTCGCCGCCCCACGCTGACGCCAGTGGGGCGGCATCGAAAGCAGGAACGAGCCCGCCTCGAAGAAGAGATCGGGGTGGCCGGCCGCGATCAACCGATGGTCGACGACGCGCGTCGCGTCACCGAGGTGGCAGGAGAGGCACTTCGCGGCCAGCGTCGCCGGCTCCTTCAGGTCGACCAGCCCTTGATGAGCCACCGCGTTCGCGCGATCGAACCCCTTCTGGAAGTGGGTGCCGTACCAGCCGGACGCGGCGCCGTGGCACGCCTCGCAGCTCACTCCAAACTCGTAGAGCCGGGTCGCCCCGCCGGCCGGAACCGCGTGGCAGACCAGACACTCTTTCGCGTTCGTCACATCGTCGATGCCGAGCCGCTCGCCCATCGCCCGGCCGAGTGGCGCCGACAGCACCTCCCACGCGCGCCGGTGGGAGTCGTGGCCAAACCACGTGAGGAACTCGTTCTGCAGCACGCGGCCGTTACCGGGTTTTCCGGAGCCGTGGCAGCTCGTCGAGTCGCAGGTCGCAGGGCCGATGAAGTCACCGCCGGACTCACGGACTCGCTCGCCCGCCGGAGCCTGCGCACGCGCGAGCGGTGTGCTCACAAGCACCATCCACAACGCAGCAGCAATTCGAGGGCGACGCAGCAGCACCATCAATCGATCTCCGCGCGGCAGGTGCGCTCTCTTCCGTGCACGCACACGATCGGCAACATGGGCGCCCCATGAATCCCACCCGGCACGTCTGGAAGCACTCCGCACTCCTTTCGCTCATCGGACTCGCGGCAGGGCCAGTCTTAGCGCAACAGGCCGGCGACGACTGCTGCGCCGGCGGCCAGGAGGCGGCGGGCACCGCCAAGGAGCCCGCTCACGCAGCTCCCACCGACTGGGACATCCAGGCCGAGCACGGGCCGTCGAAGACGGTGACGATCGACACCGACGAGGGAACCTGGATGCAGGTCGACGTCAGCCCCGATGGGCAGACGCTGGCGTTCGACCTGCTCGGCGATCTCTGGACGCTGCCCATCACCGGCGGTGAGGCGACGCTCCTGCTCGGCGGAGCCGCGTGGGAATGGCAGCCGCGCTTCAGCCCCGATGGCGCGCGCCTCGCGTTCATCAGTGATCGCGGCGGCGCCGACAACGTCTGGACCTGCGATCGCGAAAGCGGCGACCTACGAACCGTCACCAAAGAAGACTTCCGGCTCGTCCACTGCCCGGAGTGGATGCCCGGCGGCGAGTGGATCGTGGTGCGCAAGCACTTCACCCACACCCGCTCGCTCGGCGCCGGCGAGATCTGGATGTACCACACGAGTGGCGAAGGCGCCGGCGTGCAGCTCACCGAGAAGAGCTCGAACACCGCCGACGTCAACGAGCCGGCGATCAGCAAGGACGGACGTTGGCTCTACTTCAGCCAGGCCGGCGACTTCGAATACAACAAAAACCCCTACCAAGGGATCTACGCGGTGCGTCGGATCGACCGCACGACCGGCAAGCAAGAGCCGGTGAGCGACGGCAGCGGTGGCGCGTGCCGGCCGCGCCCTTCGCCCGACGGCAAATCGCTCGCGATGGTGCGGCGCGCTGGATTGAAGACGGCGCTCTTCGTGCGCGATCTCGAATCGGGCCGCGAGCGACTCCTCTTCGACGGGCTCGACCACGACACGATGGAGACGTGGTCGACGAACGGGACGTTTCCCGGCTACTGCTGGCTGCCGGACAGCTCGGCGCTGATCGTCGCGGCGGGCGGACACCTGACGCGCGTCGACGCGCAGAGCGGTACCGCGACGGTGATCCCGTTTCACGCAAAGACGACCCACCGCGTGCAGGACGCCGTTCGTTTCCCTCATCCGATCACCGACGAGCCGTTCCGCGCACGCATGGTCCGTTGGCCGACACTCGCGCCGGACGGGCAGACGGTCTGGTTCCAGGCGGTCGGCAAGCTCTGGAAGCAGGGAGTGGCGAGCGGCAAGGCGGAGCCGATCGCGACGGCGGGTGGCGGGCTGGTCTTCGCGCCGGCGCTGTCGCCCGACGGCAAGTGGCTCGCGTACGTCACGTTCGAGAATGGCGGTGGCGGCAAGCTGTGGCGGGCGGCGATCGATGGGAGCACGGCGGCGATGGAGCTGTTCGCGGCGGCGGGGCAGCTCGCCCATCCGGACTTCGCGCCGGACGGTGCGCGCATCGCGTTCCTCGCCGGCAGCG
>CAYRQC010000427.1:0-8788 GCA_964426265.1 uncultured Phycisphaerales bacterium
TTACCGCGGCGAGATCACCTTCGTCGATCGCGAATTGGGTCGTCTGCTCGCCGCGGTTCGCGCCACTCGAGAGCGCACCCTGGTGATCATCACGGCCGACCACGGCGAAGGCCTTGGCGACCACGGCGAGCGGACCCACGGATATCAGGTCTTTCCGTCGACCATGCACGTGCCGCTCTTCATCGCCGAGTTCGAAGGGCCGGAGACCTCCGTTCCATTCGGGCTGCGAACGGTCGCCCATGATCGGATGGTCCGCCTCTGTGATCTCCTGCCCACCGCTCTGCGCGAGCTTGCGCTCGCGGCCCCCGAGGATCTCGCCGGCCAGCCGCTCCAGGATCCCGTGTCGGTGGATGCTGGAGCCTACGTCGAGTCGCTCTACGCGTCGCTCCAGTTTGGTTGGGCGCAGCTGGTCGGTGTGCGTGGAGACGGAGCGACGTTGCTCCACTGCGGAGGCGATGCGCCGACCACGATCGACGGCTTCTCGAACGTGCTCCCCGGCGCGGGCGACGAGCGGTGCCTCGTCGACTCGCTGTCGGTCCAGCCAACCGGCGCGACGCTGGATCATTGGCGTGCGCTTCTTGAAAGCGCGCGGACCCGTCGCCTGCCCGAAACGGAAGCGGACGCGGTGCTGAAGCCACTTGCGACGCTCGGCTACCTTCCAGGAAGCGGCGATCGCCATCGTCACGCGCTGCTCTCGTGGGATGACAACGCAGAGAGGCGCTCTCCGCTCGCGCGAACCGCACAGATCGACGCGCTCCTGCAGGCCAACGAGCGGCTCGAGGCGAGGCAGTTCGCGACCGCCATCTCCGCGCTCTCGGCACTCCTCGTCGCAGACCCGGAAAACCGCGCCGCGCTCTGGTTTCGTGCGCGTGCCCGCGTCGAGGTGGAAAGCTCGGCGCAAGACGGTCGTGCGGCGCAGGAGGCCGTCACCGATCTCCGTAGCCTGCTCGCGCTCGATCCCGACTATCCGGGTGCACGGTTGATCTATGCCAAGGCGCTCGGGTTCGCCGGCGACTTCGATGGCGCCTTTGCCGAGATCGCACGACTCACCACCGATGGCCCGAGCGCGCCGACCGAGCACCTCCTTGGGAGCCTGCTGCTCGAGCCGAAGCGGGCCGGACGCGCCAATCCGCGCTACGACGAAGAGCATGGCATCGACCACCTCCTCAACTCCCTCACGATCGATGCCCGGCAGACCCGGCTGGCACGCGATCTCGAGATCCGGCTCGTCGCGTTGAATCGGTCACGCGACCCGCCTCCGTGGGCGAGCGCGGCGCTGGCACGCCTGCGCGCGATCCGTTGACGTCGTTACCGGCAATCGGTCGCTGGCTAGTCCATGCCCAATCCGGTTTCGAGGACTCGTTGCGGGATGAGCGCAGCGGCCGCTTTGTCGTCGTTCCAGCTGCTCTGCTAACTCCGCTCGCGCGAACGAGTTAGGTATCGATCTTTTGCATTGACCGCTTGCGAGGGGCGGCCTAACCTACCGCGCTCTTTCCCGGGCACCGACAGGGCGTCGGACCTGGGAAGCGGGGGACTTCGATCGATCGCCGTTGGCCACGGCCCCGGCTGCGCGCTCTGCGCGGTCAGGGTCGTCTTGCTGTGGTGGCGCGGCCGTCGTTGTGGCTCCCGTGGCAGCAAATCGCCCGCTCCACGCCGTGAACGCCTCGCAGTAGATGCCTTCGTGAGTTACCCCCGTAGACGCCCTTCGTGAACGCCTCGAACGAGACTGCCTCCGCAAGTCGGGAGACGAACAGAATGTTGAGCTCCGCTCGCACGACGCAGCGCTTGGTGCAGGTCACCCTCTTGGCCTCCGCGCTGTCGGCATGCTCCTCGTCTGACCACAGCTCCGATCCGCCGGACCCGATGATGCAAGCTGCCGACGGCACTGCTCCTGCCGGCGACGGTGCGGGAGGGACACCGCAGCAGCAAGCCGGTCCTTCGCTCGCGCAACAGAAGCACGATCTCCTGATCGCGACGGCACTCGACAACGCCCGGTCCCTGCGCGAGGCCGGTGATCTTGCGGGTGCCCGGACCCAACTTGAGCAAGCACTCGAACTTGATCACGGCAACGCGGATGCCACAGCACAGCTGTTCGAGGTGCTCGAGCTGCTGGGTGAACGCCCGGGTGACATCGGCACCATGCGGCAGGACGCCGAAGAGCGCCGCAAGGTCGCGGTCGAGAGCCTCAAGCGGGAAGCGGAGGAGTACCACCAGGTCGGCGAAGAGGCGCGCGGGCGTGGCGAGTATGACGCCGCGATCCGCTGGTTCGAACAGGTGCGTTCGTCCATCCGTTGGTCTTCGCTCGACGTCGACTGGGGCGACCTCGCAGCTCGTAACGACTCGTCGCTCACTGCGGCGCGAGCCGAGCGTGATCAGGCCGCCACCGCTACGCGCGAGAAGCAGCTCAAGGAGGCGGTTTCCAAGATCCAATCGGACGAGGCCGCGGAGCACGCGCGCCATGTCAACCGACTCGCGACTCTGCTCGACACCGCCAACGTCAAGTTCGAGGCGGGCGACTTCGTCGGGGCGATGGAGCTCTGCGATGAGGTCTTGACGCTCGAGCCGAGCAACGCGATTGCCGCTGACCTCAAGCGCGAGTCCAATGCCAGCCGCCGTGCCGCCCGTACCGACGACTTCCAGAAGAACCGTGCCGAGACGTTCCGGCGTTTCAAGGCCGATATCGCCGAGCTGCGGATCCCCTACTCGGATGGCCTCACTTCGCCGGACGCCGCCTACTGGGCCAAGGTCACCTCGCGCAAGGCGACCGGTGCCGGCGGCGGCGAAGCGAGTGCGGTGGACGACCTGCGGATCAAGGAGCAGCTCAAGACGATCCGCATCCCGGTCGTCGACTTCAACGAAGCCGAGCTCAAGACCGTCTGCAGCATCCTGTCGAACTTCTCGGGCATCACCGTGCTGCCGACGCAGGCCGTGCAGACTGAGCTCGAGTCGAGCGCGACTCTCGTCACGCTCACCAACCTCACCAACCTTCCGCTCGACTCGATCCTGACCATCGTCACCAAGCGTCTCGGTGACAAATTCGCATGGACCGTCAAGAACGGTGTCGTGCAGATCACCACGCTCGAAGACGCCTTCGGTACCACGGTGATCCGGACCCATGCGATCCAGGACCTGACCTTCGGGCGGGTCGATTTCAAGGGTCCCGAGATCAACAAGATCGCGCTGCCCGGCGAGTACGGGGACGACCCCGAGACGTCGGTCTTCGCGGCTGACCTCGACAAGTTCGTCCCGATCACGGCCGAGGACATCGTCACGCTGGTCAAGGAGAACGTGGCGCGCGAGACGTGGGAGCTCGGCGACAAGAAGTTCTCGATCGAGCCGGCAGCCAGCAACCAGATCCTCGTGATCCACACTCCGGAAGTGCAGGACGAGATCGAGGCGTTCCTCAACGACCTGCGCCGCTTCACGACGACGGTCGTGCATATCGAGAGCCGCTTCGTGGAGGTGACGGACGCCTTCATCCAGGAGCTGGGCGCCGACTTCCGGGGCCTCGGCGGTACCTCCGGGACCAGTGTGACGCTCGACGACACGACGGCGGCTGGCGAGGACATCGCGAGCCGCGGGCTCGACAACCTCGGTACCGGTGGGACGGGTACGGCTTCGCCCTCGGCTGGCGCCTTCTTCAACGACAACTCGGATGGCGACATCCGTGGACGGTCCGAGAACTACTTCGACACCCCGCTCGGTTCGATCCTCTCGACCACGGGTGGCGGCGCCTTCCAGTTCGGACTCCTCGACGACACCGAGCTGAACCTGGTCGTCACGGCCGTCGACAAGTCGGTGAACGCCACCGAGGTCATGGCACCCGAGCTGACGGTCTTCAACACCGAGCGTGCCTACGTCAGCGTGCTGAACGAGGTCTCCTTCCTCCAAGACTTCGACGTCGACGTCGCCAACACCGCGTTCATCGCGAACCCGGAGATCGGCATCCTGCAAGAAGGGGTCGTCCTCGACGTGCGCCCGACGGTCTCGTACGACCGCAAGTATGTGACGCTCGACGTGCGCACGACGGTTGCCTCCATCCATCGCCCCATCGAGACGTTTGAGACGACGCTCGGCGGATTCACTGACGCCGTGACCTTCCAGCTCCCTCGCCTCGAGGTGCAGAACGCCAACACGACGGTGATCGTGCCGGATGGTGGTGCGGTGATCCTCGGCGGTCTGAAGACGTTGAACTACCAGAACCGCCGCGCCGAGGTGCCGTGGATCGCCCGTATCCCGCTGCTCGGTGTCCTCTTCCGCCAGAAGGGCGTCGCCGACGAGGCCAAGAGCCTGGTGATCCTGGTCAAGGCGAGCATCTGGGATCTGAGCCGATTCCGGGAAGCCGCGCCGATCCGCTGAGCTGCGACCGCGATCTTCGGTGGATGGTCGGGTGCTCCCCCGATTCCCTTGGATGGGAGCCCTGATCAGCCTGACCTGATCGTTGTTGACCGTGAGCCAGTATCGTCGAGCCCTCGGAGCACCCTGGTGCGCTCCGAGGGCTCACTTTCTTGTTCCGGCAACCGAACCCAGGGAGCCATTCGGCGATGCAGCTGAAGGCGATCCTCTTCGACCTCGACGACACCCTCTTCTCGACTTCCGACTTCGCCGAGCGTGCGCGGCGCAACGCGATCCGGACGATGATCTCGTACGGTCTGCGGATGGACGAGGAAGCGGGCTACCGCGAGTTCCTCGAGGTGATCGCCGAGTTCAGCTCGAACTACTCGAACCACTTCGACAAGCTGCTCTCCCGGTTGCCGCGCGAGCGCTGCTATCCCGACATCAACCCCGCCATCCTCGTGGCCGCAGGGGTCATCGGATACCACGAGACCAAGTCACTCGAGCTGCGACCGTTCCCCGACGTACCGGTCGCGCTCTCCAAGTTGGCAAAGACGTCACTCGTCCTCGGCGTGGTGTCGGCCGGGCTGCAGATCAAACAGTGCGAGAAGCTGCTCCGCCTCGGCCTCTATCGCTACTTCCGCCCGGATGCGATCTTCATCTCGGAACAGATCGGGATCGGCAAACCGAATCCCAAGCTGTGGACGACCGCGTGCACGGCGCTGCGCGTCCAACCGACGGAGGTGATCTACGTCGGCGACAACCCCGTGCAGGACATCGACCCCTGCAACGCGATCGGGATGGTCACCGTGCGCAGCCGTCGCGGAACCAGGCTGAAGGACGCCGCCGGCGCCACCGCCCCGCGCTACGAAATCGCGAGCTTTGACGAGCTGACGACGATCGTCTGCCGCGACTTCGGCGTCGCCGTCCCTGACTGAGAGGCAGCCGGGCTCGAGCCACGCCGGAGCGAAAACGCGGTGAGCGCGCGGCGCGGGCCAGGCACGTGACCGCCCGTGACTCGCGTCACCTGGTTGACGCCTCGGGAGGCAGTTCGGAGGTTGGGCGCCGGCCGGCGATGCCAGTCTCGATCGGATGCCACCACTCGATGCGCGGCTCGCCCTTCATCCAACACAGGTAGATCGGCCGGTCGCCGAGGCGCGACGGAAAATCGACGAGCCCACGCATCCGATCCTTGAGCTCGCATCCGATCGTCGCGAGCTCCTGCGTCAGCCGCTCGAGATCACCTTCGAGGTCGAAGAGCTTGCGTTCGATGGTCTCGAGTGCCTCGCGCCGCGCCGTCTTCCGCTCGCTCGTCAGCGACTGCATCTCGGTCTCGCGCGCCACCACGTCGTTCACGATCCGCTCGACGAGCGGCAACGCCTTGTTGGCGCGGGCGAGGGTGAACAGTCGGCGAGGCTCGCTCATGGGCTCTCTGGATCCTGCGCGGTCGGGTCAGGTTAACGACGGGTCCAGCGGATCCGTCATTGCGACCTTGGAGCTGATCGCCGCCAACGCTCTCGGCGTTTAACGCGGCGATCAGAGGATGCAGCGATACCGGTGCGCCGGGTCGACCGACTGCTCCGCGGGAGGCGAGACGGCGCAAGTGGGCAGGGCCGACGGGCAACGCGGATGGAAGCGACACCCCGAAGGTGGTTCGACCGGCGAGGGCGGTTCACCGCGCACGGCCAGCCGCGGCCGCGCGCCGGCGCGATCGGCCGATGGGACCGCCGCCAGCAGCGCCCGTGTGTAAGGATGGCGCGGCCTCACCAACACCTCGTCCGTCGGGCCGATCTCGACGAGCTCGCCGAGGTGCATGACCGCGACCCGCTGGCTCACGGCGCGGACGACCGCAAGATCGTGCGAGATGAAGAGATAGGAGAGGCGCTGGCGCTCGCGCAGGTCGAGCAGGAGGTTCAGCACCTGTGCCTGGACCGACACATCGAGCGACGAGACCGCCTCGTCGCAGACGACGAAGCGCGGCTCGACGGCGAGGGCGCGCGCGATCCCGATCCGCTGGCGCTGACCACCCGAGAACTCGTGCGGATGCTTGTCGGCGGCGGCGGACGGGAGCCCGACGCATTCGAGCAGCTCCGCCACACGACGGGCGCGTTCGGGCCCGCGCGCCAAGCGATGGATGTCGATCCCCTCGGCGATGATCTCACCCACCTTCATCCGAGGGTTCAGGCTCGACCACGGATCTTGGAAGACGACCTGCATCTTGCGGCGCAGCTCGAGCAGCTCGCTGCCGCTGGCGGTGAGCACGTCGCGTCCCTCGAACCGAATGGCTCCGTGCGTCGGTTCGAGCAGTCGGAGGAGCGCGCGACCGAGCGTCGTCTTGCCACAGCCCGACTCTCCCACCAACCCGAGTGTCTCGCCCGGCTCGATCTGGAAGCTCACATCGTCCACTGCGCGCAGGACGCCACGGCTGCGGCCGAAGTGCCCGGTGCGCAGCTCGAAGTGCACGCGCAGGTTCTCCACCACCAGCAGCGGCTGCGAGGAGCTCATTCGATCGCTCCTCCCGGGCGAGCGATGACCGGGCAGGCGCTCCGGCGGCCGTGCGTCGCCAACGCGAGCGCAGGAAGGGCTGCCCTGCACGATTCCTCGGCGTGGGCGCAGCGCGGATGAAACCGGCACCCGCTGGGCCACGCGCCCGGGTCGGGAACCTGCCCGGGGATCGTGGCAAACCGGGCTCCGGCCGCAAGCGTCCGTTCGAGTCGCGGCCGCGCCTCGAGCAGTGCGCGCGTGTAGGGGTGGAGCGGAGCCGCGAGAAGTTGCGCGATCGGGCCGCTCTCGACGACCCGGCCGGCGTACATCACGGCAAGGTCGTCGCACCGCTCGGCGACCACCGCCAGATCGTGGGAGATCAGCAACAACGCCATTCCGAGCTCACGCCGTAGATCGTCGAGCAGCTCGAGGATCTGCGCCTGGACGGTGACGTCGAGCGCCGTCGTCGGCTCGTCCGCAATGAGGAGCGCCGGCCGGCAGGCGAGCGCCATCGCAATGCAGACGCGTTGGCGCATGCCGCCGGAGAGCTCGTGGGGATAGGCGTCGGCGCGCCGCTCCGGTTCGGCAATTCCGACGCGTGCCAACAGCTCGATCGCGGCCTGCCGCGCCGCGCGTCGGGAGAGCCCTCGATGAACCTCGAGCCCCTCGCCGATCTGCGTACCTACCCGGAACACCGGGTCGAGTGCCGCCGACGGCTCCTGCAAGACGATCCCGATCTCGGCGCCCCGCCGGCGACGCATCTCTTCCTCGGAAAGGGCGAGGAGATCGACGCCACGAAACCACACACTCCCGCCGGTGACGCGCCCCCCCGCCGGCAGCAGCCGCAGCAGCGCCGACGCTGTCACCGACTTGCCGCACCCCGACTCTCCGACCACGCCAAGTGAACCACCCGCCGCCAGCTCGAAGGTCGCGTCGTCGACCACGACCACGGGTCCCTCGCCACCGGCAAGCTCGATGCGCAGCGATTCCACCCGGAGCAGTGGCTCCTCGCGACACGGATCGCTCACGATCGCGCTCCCGTCGACCGGCCGCCGGCCGCCCCCGGTGTCGTCGCGATCCGCAGCGCTTCGCCCCACGCGTTGACGCTCATCACCACGCCAAAGATGACCAGCCCGGGAGCGAGCGCGATCCATGGACTGCCGCGCGTGAGCATGCGCTGCCCCTCGGAAAGCGTGGCGCCGAGCGACGGGGTCGGCTCGGCAACCCCCATCCCGAGCCAGGAGAGCGCGAACTCGGCGAGCATCGCTGCCGACATCGTGAAGGTCGCCGCCACCCAGACCGGTGCCATCGCGTTCGGCAGGTAGTGACGCATCGCGAGGCGCCAGCGGCTCGCGCCGAAAGCCTGCGCGGCGAGCACGAACTCCTCGTCGTGCAGGCGTAGCAGCTCGCCGCGGACGAGCCGCGCCGATCCGGTCCACCCCACGAGGCCGAGCAGCAGCGTCATCGCAGTCCGCCCATGCGACACGTAGGTGAAGACCACCAGCACGAGGAAGAGATACGGAAAACAGACGAGCACCTCGATCACTCGCACGAGCAGCAGGTCGACCCAACCCCGGCAGGTCCCGCAAAGCAACCCGACCGCGACGCCGATCAGCAAGGAGAGCGCCGTCGACACCACGCCGATGCCGAGCGACACACGCATCCCGAAGAGCAGCCGCGCGAGCAGGTCACGCCCGTGGAGATCGGTGCCGAGCCAATGGTGCGCGGAGGGTGGCGCCGGCAGCGTCGTCACCGCCGCCGTGACGAGCGGCCAGTCGACCGTTGCCGCATCGAACGCGACCGGCGCGTGCAGCACGCGCGCACCCGCCAAATCGCCCGGCGGTGCCTCGTCACCGAACGCCGCTCCGAACGCGACGGCGGCCACGATGGCGACCGTCACGCGCGCAGCCCATGGCCGGCGCCTCCACCAACGGACCGCGAGCGCCGTCGCCAGCAGGAAGAGCCAGAG
>CAYRQC010000428.1:0-7857 GCA_964426265.1 uncultured Phycisphaerales bacterium
CAACGGCGACGGGAT
Organism: uncultured Phycisphaerales bacterium; assembly: GCA_964426265.1. GTDB lineage: Bacteria > Planctomycetota > B15-G4 > B15-G4 > SIAN01 > SIAN01. Next base: position 16 of record CAYRQC010000428.1, read on the forward strand.
CCGTGATTGCGCGGTGGGAAACCGCAATTGGTTCATCCCAGGCTTTATCGAGGAGGCGGGTCGGGTCGTGATCCTCTCCGTGCCGGACGGCGAGATCCTGCTCGAAGTCGACGGCGTCAAGTCGTACGAAAGGCTCGGCGCGTCGATCGACCTGATCGATGACTTCGACGGCGATGGAGTCGACGACCTGCTCGTCGGCGCGCCGTCGTTCAGCGGTGCATCCGTCCGCATCATGTCGTCAAGAACGGGCGCGACGTTGCGCCTGCAGTACGGGGATACCGACGAATACAGCTTCGGTCGTACTGTCGCGACGCTCGGAGACCTCGATGGGGATGACATCAAGGAGTATGCGATCGCGTCGGACTATGAGAAGTATCCCCTCGGCTGGGCGGGAAGAGTGGAGGTCTTCTCGGGCGCCACCGGATCGCGCATCTACAAATGGACGGGTGAATTCTGGATGGACTCTTTCGGACAGTGCATTCGTGATGGTGGTGATTGGGACGGTGACGGCGTCTCGGACGTCGTCTGCTCCGGCGAGTCTGGAACCTATACTGCGGGTCACGTTGATGTGATGTCAGGCGCGACCGGCAAGCGAATCGCACGCGTGGAAGGAACGGAGATCTACGAGGGCTTCGGGCTCTCGGTCGAGGTCGTTCCTGATCAGACTCTGGATGGTGTACCCGAGTTGCTCGTCGGCGCCCTCTTCGACAGCGAGCAGGGATACAACGCGGGCTCGGTCACGCTCTATTCCGGGCGTGACATGCGACAGCTCTACAAGTTCCTGCCGGGCTATGCGAATGGGTGGTTTGGAGCCGTGATCGCGATGCCTGCGGACTGGAATCAGGACGGCATCCTCGACTTTGCGATCGGCGCGACCAACACGCGCAGCGGCAGACCGCGAGGCGGCCGCGTCACGATCTTCGCCGGCAACGACCTCTACCTGCAGGCGAGCAACACCGACGTCGGCCCGGCCGACCTCATCACGCTCGACGTGCGCGGCGGGACGCCAGACGCGTTCGTGCTCCTCGCCGTCACCGACGTGAGCGGCACGCCAGTCTTCTGGGAGCTGATCGACTCGATGTTCGATGCCAACGGCGAAGTGAGCTGGGCCGACGTGCCCGGGGACGCCGCCGTCGGCTACGACTTCACGCTGATGGCGTACGCCCTGCGCGACGTCGGCCCTTCGCCGCTCATCGACAGCAGTCCTGTCGTGGTCAAGGTGAGATGACGCCGCCCTCGGTCTCCGTCATCGCTCGCGGCGCGGCCTGCCACTCCGCGAGAGAACGGTTCGGTCACGTGCCGCTCGGTGCATGCGATCGGCAACGTTCGGGCAAACCGGATTCCGGACGAAGGAGAAGACGATGCGCTCGCAAACCGCCTGGCCGATGATCCTTGGAGATCACGCTCGCCGTCGCATGCGCGGCTGCGTCGTGTTCGTCACGACCTTCCTCGTCGGCGAGCTGGCATGCGCCGAGACGTACAAAGTGACGAAAACGGCGGATAGCGGTGAGGGTTCCTTGAGGAAGGCGATCAAATCAGCGAATGCGCGTCGAGGCTCCGACCGGATCAAGTTCGACATTCCAGGCAAAGGCCCATTCTTGATCCAGCTCGATTCTGCACTTCCGACGATCGACGACGCACTGATCATCGACGGGACGACACAACCCGGCTACGAGGGCACCCCCCTCATCCAGGTCGACGGGGGGAAGGTGGCCAATGACCTTGCGGGGTTCACGCTTGCCGTGGAAGCGTGCGCGATCCTCGGGTTATCGGTGACCTCCTGGTCCGATCCGTCGTTGGAGAGTGACGGCATCCTCGTGTCAGGCGCGAACTGCTTCATCGCGTCGTGCTACTTGGGGATGGAGCCTTCCGCGATCTACGTGCGTCCCAACGACACGGCGATTCGGGTGCAAGCCCCAGGTTGCGTGATCGAGGACTGCCTGGTGTCCGGGAACAACGGCACGGCGATCCACTTCGAGGCGACGGCGGGCGGAGGAGCCCTGCGCGAGAGCATCATCGGCCCTGATCCCTCCGGCCTCCGGCGCGTGGGGAACGAGTTGCCGGTCTTGATCGAGGCACCCGACGTGATCGTCGGCGGTGATGCGAATGATCGCAACCTCATCGCAGGCAACAATGGCGGGGTCGTCGTCTACGGGCCGCAGGCGCACGGCGTCGTCATCGAATCGAACTGGATCGGCCTCGACTCGACGGGAACGGCCGCATTGAGGAACTTCGGGAACGGCGTCACACTCGACGGCGGCGCGAGTGGGTGCAGGATCAGTGGCAACGTGATCAGCGGAAACTCCGACTCCGGGGTCTTCTTGACGGGAGCAACGACCACGGCGAACGTCATCACCTGCAACATCATCGGTCTGGACGTCGCAGGCGCCGCGATCGTCGGGAACGGCACCTACGGCATCGGCATCTTCTACGACGCGTCGGGGAACACGATCGGACCGCTCAACGTCGTATCGGGGAACGAGTTCAACGGTGTCTACGTCGACCGCCACTCGAAGGACAACTTGATCTGCGCCAACCTCATCGGATCCGACGGGACGGGTACGGTCTGGTTCGGCAACAAGCGCGATGGCATCGCGCTCAGCGGAGGCGCGACGCAGGTGGTGGGGAACCTGATCGTGGGGCGGACCGACTACTACTACAACACGGCCGGGATCTACGTCACACGGGGGAGCGGCCATCTCATCGACTCGAACTCCATTCGGTCGCATTGGAGCGGGATCATCCTCGAAAATGCGGGCAGTGGCAGCGTGATCACGGGCAACGAGATCGCCGACAACAAGGACGCCGGCATCGGGGTCCTCGAGCGTGTCAATGAGGTCGCGATCACCGGCAACTCGATCACGCGGAACGGCTTCGTTGGTGTAATCGTGAAAAAGTGGTCGGGCCAGTCGCCGCAGCGCATCAGTGTGCTCGGCAATGCCCTGTTCGAGAACGGCGACATCGCCATCGACCTCTATCCAGTCTTCGGGCTGAATGACGACGACCCGAAGGATGGTGACAGCGGCCCCAACGGCCTCCAAAACCGTCCGATCATCGATTCGGCGGCGAACTACAGCGACGGCCTGCACGTCATCGGCAGACTCAATTCGAAGCCGTTCAAGCAGTACCAGATCGAGATCTACGGGTGCTCGAGCGCAGATCCGGAGGCCGAGGTGCTCCTGGGGACTCTAGCGGTCATGACCGACGGCTCCGGCGACGCGTCGATCCTCGCGACGGTCCCGAACTGGATGGAAGGCCTGCCGGTGAGCGCGACGGCCACGGACGCTGTCGGCAACACTTCCGAGGTCGGCTGGGTGCTCGTAGGCCCACCGCCCGACGAGTTCCGTCTCCCGCCCTTCGCGCCGCGTCCTTCCACGATGCGATGACCGGAGAGCGACGTAACGGCGGAGCTGCGCTCGTTCCCGCTACGCCAGCAGCTCCTTCACCACGTTCCCCGTGACATCGGTGAGCCGGAAGTCGCGGCCCTGGTGGCGGTAGACCAGCCGCAGGTGGTCGAAGCCGAGGAGGTGGAGCATCGTCGCGTGGAGGTCGTGCACGTCGACCGGGTTCTCGACGATGTTGTAGGAGAAGTCGTCGGTCTTGCCGTACGTGATGCCGGGCCGGATGCCGCCGCCGGCAAGCCAGAGCGTGAAGCAACGCGGATGGTGGTCGCGGCCGTAGTTGTCCGCGGTCAGCGTGCCCTGGCTGTAGACCGTGCGGCCGAACTCGCCGGCCCACAGCACGAGGGTGTCTTCCAACAGGCCGCGCTGCTCGAGGTCCTTGAGGAGCGCGGCGATCGGCTGGTCGACGGCCTTGGCTTGCAGCCGGATCTCTCCCGGCAGGTTGCCGTGCTGGTCCCAGCCGCGCATGTAGAGCTGGATGAAACGGACGCCGCGCTCGGCGAGCCGGCGTGCCAGCAGGCAGTTCGCCGCGAACGTGCCGGGCTTGCTGACGTCGGGCCCGTAGAGCGCAAGCGTCGCCGGCTCCTCGCCCTGCACGTCCACCAGCTCGGGGACCGACATCTGCATGCGATAGGCCATCTCGGCCTGGGCGATGCGCGTCTCGATCTCGGGGTCGAGCGTGCGCTCGCTCTCGCCACTGTCGAGCTCGCCCACCAGATCGAGCATCCGGCGCCGGTCGTCGCGCGAGACACCGGCCGGATCGGTGAGGAAGAGCACCGGATCGCCGGCGCTGCGCAGCTTGCAGCCCTGGTGCTGGCTCGGCAGGAAACCGCTGCCCCAGAAGCGCGCCGAGAGCGCCTGCATGTTTCCGAAGCCCTGGGTGATCAGCACCACGAACGTCGGCAGGTTCTCGTTCAATGAGCCGAGACCGTAGCTCGTCCACGCACCGAAAGAGGGGCGACCCGGCTGTTGGTGGCCGGTCTGGAAGAAGGTGATCGCCGGCTCGTGGTTGATCGCGTCGGTGTGCATCGAGTGGATGAAACAGAGGCGATCGGCGACCGTGCCGAGGTGGGGCATCAGCTCGCTGATCCACGCGCCGTCGGCCTGGTTCGGGTAACGCGTGAACTTGAAGATCGTCGGCGCCACCGGGAAGCGCGACTGGCCGCTGGTCATGCCGGTCAAGCGCTGGCCGTTGCGCACTGAGTCGGGGAGATCCTGGTCGAAGTGCTCCTTCAAGCCCGGCTTCCAGTCGAAGAGATCGAGCTGGCTCGGCGCGCCCTCCATGTGGAGGTAGATCACCCGCTTGGCCTTGGGCGCAAAGTGGGGGATGAGCTGGCGCACGGCACCGAGCTCGCCCGCGCGTGCCTCGGCCGCACCCGCTTCGCCGCCCCGACCGCCGAGCAGTTGCGCCAGCGCCGTCGTGCCGAGCACGCCGCCGAGCGTCTGCGCCGAACGCGTGAAGAAACGGCGGCGGGTGAGCGAGAGCTGACGTTCGAAACTCGGATCCATCGGCACCACTCCTCGGTTCATTCCTGTGTCATCGCTCGTCGCAGCTTCCTGTTCTCTGTGGCGATCAACTGCGCGACACCGTGGCATCGAGATTGAGCAACGCGTTGGCGATCAACGTCCACGCCGCAAGCTCCGGCGCCGGCACTCCCGCGCTCACCGGCGCCATTCCGACCTTCATCAGCTTCTCGGCATCGGCCGGCGCGGCCTCGTAGCGGCGGCGGAACTCGGCGAGCGTCGAAGTGAGCCGGGTCAGCTCCCCCGCCGACGGCGGACGCCCGGTGCAGCGCCGCATCATGCGGATGAGCCGCTGCTCGTCGGTGTTGTTTTCGGTGTTGTTCTTGCCGTCGTTATCACCATCGCCGGCGAGCGTCCGCTGCGCGAGCACGCGCGCCGCCTCGACGAACTGCTCGTCGTTCCAGAGCACCAGCGCCTGCAGCGGCGTGTTGGTCGCGATGCGCCGGATCGTGCAGAACTCGCGCGTCGGCGCATCAAACGTCTGCAACGCCGGCGGCGGGCAGGCGCGCTTCCAATAGGTGTAGAGACTGCGGCGCCAGAGCTCATCACCCGCGCCGCGGACGAAGAAACGGGTGTTCGACGCCGGCATCGCGACCTCGTTCCAGAGGCCGTCGGGTTGATAAGGCTTCACCGACGGGCCACCGAGCCGCTCGATCAACAGACCCGAGACGTAGAGCGCCTGATCGCGGATCTGCTCGGCGCAAAGCCGCCGCCGCGGCATCCACGAGAGCCAGCGGTTCTCGGGATCGCGCTCGCGCACGTCGGGGCGGGCACGTGAACTCTGGCGGTACGTGCTGCTGGTGACGATGAGGCGCAGCACGTGCTGCACGTTCCAGCGGCTGTCGCGCAGCTCGACGGCGAGCCAGTCGAGCAGCTCGGGATGGCTCGGCCACTCGCCTTGCAGGCCGAAGTCCTCGCTGCTGCGGACGAGGCCGGCACCGAAGAGCTGCTCCCACCAGCGGTTCACCGCGACGCGCGCCAGCAGCGGGTTGTCGGGGGCGACCAGCCACTGCGCCAGCCCGAGGCGATTCGGTGGCGCGCCGTCGGGCAGCTTGCCGAGCGCCGCGGGAAGGCCGCGGCTCACCGGCTGCTCCTTGTCGGCCTTGTCGTACTCGCCACGCATCAGCACGAACGTCTCGCGCGGTGCCGGCAGCTCCTGCATCACCATCGTGCGCGGGAGGTTGGCGTCGAGCTCGGTGCGCCGCTGCTCGAGCTTCGCGATCTGGGTGCGCCGTTGCAGGTAGTCGGGCGAGAAGGTCGTCTTCCACGACTCGTGGAGCCGCGTCGCCAACTCCGGCGAGCGCGCCGCGTCGGGCAGCAGGGCCGCGGCCAGATCGCCGACCAGCTCCGTCGCCCGCGGCAGCGCGCGCCAGTAGAAGGCGGCGGGGCCGGCCGTGTCGACGATCTTCATCACGACGACGTTGGTACCGGCGACGAGGTCGAGCGTCACGCGATCCTGGTCGGGAGCGGGCGCGCGATCGACGTTGTTCTTCGCGATCTCCCGGCCGTTCAAGAAGAGTCGGAAGCCGTCGTCGCTGCCGAGCGACACTTCGACCTTGCGTGCCGTCGGCGCGAAGAGCCGGCGCGCGACGTAGTTGTCGTTGACACCACCCGGGAGCTGATTCACCACGGCGTCGCGGAAGTTGAAGTCGTAGACCCAGCGCTGGTTGGTGGCGCCGAACCTCTTCGCGAGATCGAGCGTCGCCTCCAGCTCGGGACCGAAGACGTGGTCGAAGACTTCGCTGCGCGATTCGAGCGGGAAGGGGCCGACGGCGTACCAGCCGCTCACCGCAGTCGGGAGCTGCTCGAAGCCGCGCGGGTCGAGATCGCCGACCGTGAGGCGGACGCGACCGAGTGTGTGTTCCGAGTAGCTCGAGCGGTACTGGAGACGGACGTGCAGCTCGCTGCCGCCGGCGAAGCCGAACGGCTGCTCGGCGAGCAGCAGCGCAACGCGGCCACCCGGCTTGCGATGGGCGTTGACGGCCCAGCCGAGCTCGTCACTCGTGTCGAGCACGTTCACGACGTGATGGTCGCCGTTCTCCTGCTCATGATCGGCCCACGCCCAATTGAACTTCACCGCTTGCCGTTGCGTCGGATCGGCGAGCGACACCGCTTCCAGCGTCACGCCGGTGAGCACCGCGTTGCCGTTCGGCGCGCGGCCGACGCGGCCTTCCGGCAAGCTCGGATCGGGGAGCGCTTCGAGCAGCAGCAGGCGAAGCTCTGCCGCATCGGTCCGCAGCACGAAATCGTGATCGTCCTGCGGCGGATTCACTCCGCTCGCCAGCACCGAGCCGTCGGGCTGTGGCGTCAGCACCGCGCCGGGCGAGCCGTCGGGCCCGGAGGCCGCGCTCGCCGCGACGAGCGTCGACGGCTTCCACGCGAGGCCGGAGTTGATCGGCAGCTCGGCGACGAAGCGTTGCTCCATCGCGCGCTCCTCCGGCGTCGTCTGCTCGAGGGCGGCGCGCGCTTGCGCCAGCTCCCCCGCAAGCCCGGCAAGCTCCCGTTCCTGATCGGGCGACGGCACCTGCATCGCCGGCTCGAACGCGCGGTTCGGATCGGGGAGCTGCGTGTAGAGCCCCGGCTCCTCGATCGAGTTGAAGTAGGCGTAGAGCCCGTAGAACTCCTTCTGCGAGACCGGGTCGTACTTGTGGTCGTGGCAACGTGCGCAGCCGAGCGTCAGCGCCAGCAACACGCTGCCCATCGTCGCCGTGCGATCGACGGCGTACTCGACCAGGTACTCCTCGAAGATCGCGCCGCCCTCGTCGGTGGTGACGTGATTGCGCTCGAAGCCACTCGCCACTTTCTGCGCCGCGGTGGCATTCGGCAGCAGATCGCCGGCGATCTGCTCGACCACGAAGCGGTCGAACGGCAGGTTGTCGCGGAACGCGTTCAGCACCCAGTCGCGCCACGCCCACAT
>CAYRQC010000429.1:0-3207 GCA_964426265.1 uncultured Phycisphaerales bacterium
GGTGGCGTTCGACCACGACTGCCGCGAGGGGATCTGCGGGATGTGCTCGCTGGTGATCAACGGACACCCGCACGGCCCGGACCTGGGGGTGGCAACGTGCCAGCTCCACATGCGCCGGTTCAAGGACGGCGACACGATCACGATCGAGCCGTGGCGGGCGCGGGCGTTCCCCGTCGTCAGGGATCTCATCGTCGACCGCAGCGCGTTCGACCGGATCATCGCGGCCGGTGGCTTCGTCAGCGTGCGCACCGGCGGGTGCCCCGACGGCAACGCCATCCCGGTTCCCAAGACCGAGGCCGACGCCGCGATGGACGCGGCGGCATGCATCGGCTGTGGCGCCTGTGTCGCTGCTTGCCCGAACGCCGCCGCGATGCTCTTCGTCGGCGCCAAGATCAGCCACTTGCGCCACCTGCCGCAGGGCCATGCGGAGCAGGAGCGCCGCGCGCTCGCGATGGTCGGCCAGATGGACAGCGAGGGCTTCGGCAACTGCTCGAACTACTTCGAGTGCGAAGCCGTTTGCCCCAAGGAGATCTCGGTCAAGGTGATCGCCGAGATGAACCGCGACTACTTGAAGGCGTCGCTCACGGCAGAGGAGCGGGCGCACGGCGGTGACGGCGCAGGCTAGGATTCCTCGCGGAATGCACGATCCATGAGCGTCGACCAGACCCTCGCGGCTCGCTACCTCGATCGCGTGAAGGCGCTCGCGCTCGACCACTTGCGCGAAGCCTACGAGGAGAGCACGATCCCGTGGATCGTCGAGGTCGCAAACCTCGCCGACACCGACGCCGAGTTCCGCGACCGTGTCCGCCGCGAGGGAGTCCGATGGACCGCCTCCGCGAACGGCTGAGCGTCGCCGAGCGCGCCCTCGCCGCACTCGCAGAGTTGGCGCGCTTGCCCGCTCCCAACGCCGTTGATTGCAAGAAAGAGGGATTTCGCTCCAATCTGCAGCGCGATTCCTTCGATGTGACGTGAGCGTCGTGGCGCATGCGGGTGGACGCTCGCAGCACGGCCGAGCAGCAACGAGACGACCACAGGATCCCTTCCGATGCATCCAGCCTGGCTGCTCTCGTTGACGACAGCGGCCCTCGCCGTACCCATTGCACTGCACCTTCAGGACGCACCGCGGCCTGCCCCAAAGCCCGCAACCGAGCCGGCCGTGTCGTCGACGACAACCCCGCCACCGACACCCACCGAGCCCCGCCCGAACCTCGTCCTCATCACGCTCGACACGACGCGCGCCGATCACGTCGGCTGCTATGGCTATGAGCGCCCCACCTCGCCGGCGATCGACGCGCTCGCCGCCGAGTCGCTCCTCTTCGAGCGCTGCTACTCCGTCCTGCCACACACCACGCCGAGCCATTGCTCGATCCTGACCGGCGTCTACCCACTCGAACACGGCATCCTGGCCTGCTCGTTCCGTGCCGCGGAGGAGATCCAGGCCGAGCGCGCCTTCGCACCGACCGCACAGCTCCGCACCTATCCGCAGATCCTCGCCGACCACGGCTGGCACAACGGTGGCTTCGTCAGCGCCGCGACGGTGAAACGCATCACCGGCCTCGCCGCCGGCTTCGAGGCGTGGGGCGAGCCGCGCGACGAGTTCCGCCTCGGCGCCGAAGCGCTCGAGGAGGCGCTCGCGTGGCTCGCGACCGCACCCGAGCCGTTCTTCCTCTGGCTCCACTTGTTCGATGCCCACGCACCGCCGCGCGAGAAGAACCAGCTCTACATGAAGGAGCTGGCAGCCGATGACGCCCTGACCGAGCACATGAAGAAACTGGGCATCGGTCGCGGCAAGCGCGGTGGTGGCAATGGTGGCCAGGCGTCCCAAGCACTGCTGATGAGCGCCCACAACTTCGTCCAGTACGACGCCGGCATCCGGCTCATGGACGAGCATGTGCACGACCTCAGGGCGGCGCTCGAGAAACGCGGTGCCTGGCCACACACCACCGTCGTGGTGACCGGCGACCACGGCGAAGGTCTCGGCCAACACGGCTTCCTCTATCACGGTCCGGTCTGGAACGAGCAGGTCGCCGTGCCGCTCCTGATCCGCGTGCCGGGCCTCGCTCCGCAACGCGTCACCCACGTCGTGTCGAGCATCGACATCCTCGCGACCGCGATCTCGCTGACGCCGGGGCTCCCCACCGAGGAGTTCCTGGCACAGGCGCGCGGCAAGAACGCGCTCGCACCCGACTTCGAGGAGCGGATCGCCTTCAGCATGTCGCCTCCAAGCAAGGGCGAGTCATCACTGACCTCGCAACGCTGGCGCCTGATCCACCGCGAGAACGGCGACCACGCGCTCTTCGATCTCGACAAGGACCCGTACGAGCTCGAGAACCTCTACAAGACGCAGCCCGACGTCGTCGCCGGGATGGAGAAGCAGCTCAAGTTGCTGCTCAAGGACCAGCGCGAGCGACGGATCTACTACGCGAAGGGCGCGATCAACGCCACGCTCACCGCCGAGGAGGCGGCGCGGTTGCGCAAGGATCTGGAGAAGCTCGGCTACGTCGAGGACGGGGACGACGAGGCGGAGGAAGACGACCAAGGTGCCGAGAAGAAGGACGGCACTCGCAAGAGTGGACCCAAGAAGCGAGCGAACAAGAAGGGCGACGACAAGAAGGACGCCCGCGACGCAGACGACCACTGACCGCCGCGATCATCACGATCGCGTGGAGCCCCCCCGAGCAGGCGCGTCCGCCACGTCGTAGCGCAGCCAGCGGCACTCGATCGGACCGTCCATCACCGGCCACTGGCGCGATGAGTGGAGCCCCAGGACGCGCGGCAGATCCGGGCTGCCCGCCAGCACGAACGCCGTCGAGCCGCTGCATCGCTCGCGCAGGAAACGGCCGAGCGCCGTCCACGACGCGGTCAGATCGTCGCCTTCGCCGAGCCGCTCGCCCCACGGCGGGTTGGTGACCACGGTGCACGGCGTCGTCGGTGGCGTCCAATCGGCCGCATCGGCGTGCGTCAGCGACACGAGCCCTTCGACCCCCGCCGCGCGCACGCTCCGGTGTGCCAACGAAAGCGCCCCTTCGTGCCGATCAGCGCCCGCGATCGGAAACGGCAGCGCGAGCTGCGCCCGCTTCACGGCCTCGGCCTTCAGCGTCGCCCAAAGCTTCACGTCGAAGTCGAGGAAGCGCTCGAACGCGAAGCGGCGTTGCATCCCCGGCGCGCGATCGGCGGCCAGCAGCGCCGCCTCGACCAGGAACGTTC
>CAYRQC010000430.1:0-5556 GCA_964426265.1 uncultured Phycisphaerales bacterium
GGCGGTTTCGAGATCGGCCACGTGCATGGAAATGGCAGCTGGAGACTCGCCCCACCGACTGCCGCGAATGGTGCGACGTGGCCGCGCCGGGGTGCGAGGATCGCGGGATGAACCAGACGAATCCGATGTGGACCGGCCTTCCGCAATGGATGCCGAGCCGCCACCGCCGACGAGCCTGCCCTCCGCCGAAACGAAGCCTGCCACCGGATCACCCTCCGGCGGCATCGTCGGCACGCTCGACCCCAGTTCGATGGCACGCATTGCGAAGCCGGCAGCTACGCGAGGATCTGCGACGAGCGCCGATCGCACGTGCAGCCGCAAGTCCGCTTTGTCGGAGGGCGTTTCCGGGCGGCGCGCTTCGTCCTGCCGGTCGATCTGCTCAGCGCTGGCGAGCCGACTCTCGGCAGGTTCTCTCTCCACTGCCGCACACCACCGATTTCGAGTGACTTCATCAGCACCTCGGTCGAGGCCCAGGCCGACCAGCCGATCGAACTCACCTTGGTTGCGGGTGGCCGGTTCACGGCGAGTTGGTCGGTCGCTCCATCCGCTACGGTAGAGAGAGAGCGGTACGTCGCATTCAAGTCGTTTGACGTGCCCGACAGCGCGCAAACGATCACGATCCAGCTGACTTCCGGGCGCGACTAGCCGCGCGCGCCGTACCAACAAGGAGGCTCTCCGCATGTCTCTCGCACTCTCGCTGCAGAGCCCGGTCGTCCGGGTCGCGATCGTTGCCGCCGGCCTCGCCGTCGGCCGCACCGCTTACGCGCAAGACCTGATCTGGACCGTCCCACAGGACCCGAACATCTCGGGCTACTCCGCGACGTGGGTTTCCGACCACGACGGCGACGGCGTCCGCGACTTGATCGTCACCGTCAACGATCTCGGCGCCAGCGACTTCTGGCTGCTTTCGGGGCACGACGGCTCGCAGATCTACGAGTCGCAGAACCTGCCGATCCCCGGAGCGATCGACGCCGGTGACGTCGACGGCGACGGGATCGGCGATTACGGCTACGCCGCCCAATTCCCGCAGGTTGGCGAGGACAAGTTCACCATCTACTCCGGCGCCGACTACTCGAAGGTCGGCGGGTACACCCCGAGTCAGGCCGGCGGCGGGAAGATCGCCGCGCTCGGCGACATGAACAGCGACGGCCACGACGACTACGTCATCTCGATGCCCTACCACTCGGCGGGTGGCAAGGTGCGCTGGATCTCGGGCGCCGATGGTTCAGTGCTGATCAACAAGCACGGCGACACCTTCGGTGATTGCTTCGGCGAGGGGCTCGCGCGGATCGGCGACGTCGATGGCGACGCCTTTCCTGACGTGATCGTCGGCGCGCGCTGTGGATTGGCCGACCTCGGCTACGTCCGTCTGCTCTCCGGCAAGAGCGGCGCCACGATCCGCGACATCGTCGGTCCGACGAGCGTGGGCCGCTCCTCGTTCGGGACCGTGGTCGACGACGTCGGTGACATCGACGGCGATGGCACCGACGACGTCATCGTCGGGGCGCCTTACTTCTCCACCAGTGCAGCGACGCCGAACATGGGGCTCGTGCGAATCTTCTCCGGCGCGACGGGAGCCACCCTCTTCGAGACCACGGGTTCAACGGACGAGAACCTCGGGCAGAGCATCGCCGGCCTCGGCGACGTGAACGGCGACGGCATCCCTGATTTCACGACAACGCAGCTCAAGGTCGCCAAGGTCTGGAGCGGCCGGACGTTCCAACCGCTCTACCGTTTCGAAGGGGACATCCACTCCAACCCGACCATCGCTGGGCATGGCGGCGACGTCGATGGCGACGGCATCGTCGACCTGCAATACACCAATCTCGAAGCCGCAGCCGGCGAGCCCTGGTTGTCGGTCCTCGCCGGCAACGACCTCTGGCTGATGGCCGAGCCGAACTACGTCACCGATGGCGACACGGTGACGGTCACCACGCTCGAGGACGACCCGGGGCTGGTGACGATCCGTGTCATCGTCGAGATCGACGGCGTCTCCACGTTCATCGCAATCCCACCGTACGGCGTCTTCGGCGCTGATCGCCGTCGCATCGAGACGTTCGACATCCCGGGCGGTCTCGGGCCGCACCACATCGTCCAGCTCGCCTTCGCGCAGCGGCCGAGCGGGCGCGGGCTGCTCGTGAGCGGGCGCGAGGTGCTCGACCTCTACTGATCTGCGCGCAGCGCCTTGGGGCGGAAACACCTCGACTCAGGTTGACGATCGCGTACGTCGCCCGAAGGGTGCGATCGTTCGGCCGACGGCGGCGATCTGCGGCGCGTCCAATACCGTCGCTACCACCACGGAGACTGCGCCGGATCGAGTCCAAGCTCATCGTCCTTGTGACGGAACTTTATCCGGATAAAATGGCGCCATGGGTAAGATTGTTCGAAGGCTCCTCGAGCTGGACCTGCCGCGTGGACGGTCGGCATTCCTGTGGGGGCCGCGGCAGGTCGGGAAGTCCCACTGGCTGCGCGAACGATTCGCGGCGACCGATGCTCGCTTCATCGACCTGCTCCAGACGGATGTGTTCGCCGACTACGCCTCGCGGCCGGCTCTCCTGCGCGAGCGCCACGACGGACGGCTGACGATCATCGACGAAGTGCAGAAGCTGCCGGCGCTCCTCGACGAGGTGCATTGGCTCATCGAGAACCGCAAAGCCTCGTTCATCCTCACCGGATCGAGCGCGCGCAAGCTGCGACGCGGGCACGCGAACCTGCTCGCGGGGCGCGCCCGCCGCCATGAGCTCGGACCGCTCTGCCTGCCGGAGATCGGATCCTTCACGCTCGAGGCCGTGCTGGCGAGCGGACTGCTGCCGCCGCACTTCCTCTCCGCGGATCCGGAGGCGGATCTGCGCGGCTACGTCGCCGACTACCTCAAGGAGGAGATCGCGGCAGAAGCCGCCGTGCGCAACCTCCCGGCATTCGCCGCATTCCTGCGCGCGGCGGCGCTGACCAACGCGGAGCTGCTCAACTTCGCGAACGTCGCACGCGACTGCGGCGTGAGCGCCAAGATCGCGCAGGGCTACTTCGAGATCCTCGAAGACACGTTGCTCGGCGCACGCCTGGCACCATGGAGGCGGTCAAAACGGCGGCGGCTCATCCAGACGGACAAGTTCTATTTCTTCGATGTCGGGGTCGCGAACCACCTCGCCGGGCGCCGGCCGCGCATCGGAACGCCCGACTTCGGCAAGGCCTTCGAGCACTACGTCCACATGGAGCTCTCCAACTACCGCCGCTACCGGGCTCCCGACCTGGATCTGTCCTACTGGCGCACTTCGACCGGCCGCGAGGTCGACTTCATCCTGGGCGACATGGCCGCCGCGGTCGAGTGCAAGGGGAGCCGCAAGGTGCATGGGCCCGACCTCGGCGGGCTGCGGGCGCTTGGCGAGGAGCAGCACGTCGGGCGCCGAATCGTCGTCTGCCTCGAAACGGAGCCGCGGCGTGTCGAGGGAATCGAGATCCTCCCGTGGCGCCGGTTCCTCGAGCAGCTCTGGGCCGGCGAGGTCGTCTGACCCCGCCGCGCCATTCCGCGCCGCGCAGCGCCGCTCGCATTTCTGCATTACATTCCGTGGCATGCTGTCGTGCCCCCTCGACCGGAGCGCGAGTCTCGCCACGCTCGCCCCGACGGGATCGGAGTGAAGAGATGCGGCCCACGACCATCGCGGTGCTCCTCCTCGCCGCCGGTGCGTCACTGGCTCGCTCGCAGGACCCTGCCGAGCCCGCCGTCCTTCCGGCGAAGGACGCCGACTTCGTGCAAGCGGTCAATCGCGCCGTCGACCGCGCCGATGCGTGGCTGGCGAAACAGCAGCAACCCGACGGCGGCTACGGCCCCTATCCCGGCCATGGCGATCGCGAGGACGTCGCGGGCAAGACAGCGCTGGCGCTGCTGGCGCGGATCGCGGCGGGCGAGAACCAGTACAGCGAGCCGCTCGAACGCAGCTTCAAGTACCTGAAGAACCATCCGCCGAAATACACCTACGAGGTCGGCCTGACGTTGATGGTGTGGGACGCCCGCTGCGCGCCCGTCGGCGAGCGGACCGCGGTCGACAAGATGAGCGCGGCGGAACTGGCGAGCTACGGGTTCCCGCGCAGCCTGCAGCCGGGCGACCAGGAGTTCCTCGCGCCGCTGGTCGAGCGCCTGGTGCACGAGCGCTTCCGCGAGTGCTGGAGCTACGGCAACTACGGCACCGGCTTCACCGCCCACGGCGCTGACATGAGCAACACACAGTACGGCGCGCTCGGGCTCAAGGCGGCGTCGCGGCTCGGGCTCGACTTCGACCGCGCGCTCTTCGCCGACCTGCTCGACTACGTGCTCGACCATCAGGAGACGAAAGGCAAGAGCGTCAAGTGGATCGACGTGCGCCAGGGCAACGACGGCAAGGCGAAGGAGTACGGGCGCAAGGTCGACGCCCGCGGCTTCGGCTACACCTACGGCCTGCGCGACGGGCCGGAGATCTGCGGCTCACGCGCTTGCATCGCGATCGCCTGCCCGAACTCGCGCTCGACGAGCTGATGACCAAGGGCAAGGGCGAGCCACTCGCGCGCGCCCGGAAGCGGCGCAAGGAGGCGGCGGCCGCGATCGACGCGCAGCTTGCCTGGCTCGACGACCACTTCTCGGTCACGCAGAACCCGACCGGCGACGGCGGCAACGGCTTCGGTTTCGGCGGGCCGGGATTCGGTGGTCCGGGTGGGAACGGACCGGGTGGTCCACCAGGTGGTCCACCAGGTGGTCCACCAGGCGGTCCGCCGGGCGGTGGTGGCGGACCCGGCGGTGGCGGACCCGGCGGTGGCGGCCCCGGCGGCGCGCCGGCCGCGGGTCAGGGTGCCGGCTTCCTCTACTACTACCTCTACGCGATGGAGCGCGTCGGCGCGCTGACGCGACGCAAGTGGATCGGCCGCCACGACTGGTACCGCGAAGGCGCCGAGGAGCTGATCCGCCTCCAGCATCCGGACGGCTCGTTCGAGACCACCGGCTGGGACGATCTGCTGGTGAACCACTGCTTCGCGCTGCTCTTCCTCAAGCGCGCGACGCTGCGCGGCGCGGTGACGGCTGGAGAGTAGCGGCGACGATTGCCGCGTGATCGCGGAGCGCTGGAGGATCGCTCACGCTCTCAGCGCGCAAACGCCGCGCGCGCTTCGTCGACGAAGCGACGAAGCTGAGGCTGGTGCGCGAGCAGTGCGCCAAGTCCGGGCGCCGCGAGATCGAAGCAGTGTCGCGCCGTCGCGTCGTCGCCGAGGCGATGGAGGCAGAGGGCGAGGTAGAGCTGTCGCGCGCCTCCGTCGCCACCCTCGCCTTCGAGCTCGATGGCACGTTCGAGCGCGGCGCGCGCCGACGTGAAGTGGTCGTTCACGAAGAGCGCGACGCCGAGGTTCTCGTAGTCATTGGCGACGTCGGCGGGCGGGGCGTCCTTGGGAGTGAGCACGACGGCGCGCCGGGCGTGCAGCAACGCCTCGACCGGGTCGCAAAGATCCTCGACGTCGGTGGTCGCGAGATACCACGCGAGAGCGACGTGAGCGGGGTGATCGTCCGGGCTCACCCGCAGCAGCGCGCGCCCGGCT
>CAYRQC010000431.1:0-3246 GCA_964426265.1 uncultured Phycisphaerales bacterium
CGAAGGTGTCGCTGACGTGGACGGAGTGCACGGCCTCCATCGCCGCGACGATCTCCGCCGAGGAGCCGACGGGCTCCTTTTCCAACACATCGAATTCCGTGCGCGCGATGGCGCCCTTGTCGGCGCGCTGGATGCCGAGCGCCGAGTTGCGCACGAGGATCTCGCGCTCCTCCTCCGTCGTCGGGTACTTGAGGCGGTGCACGAGCATGAAGCGGTCGAGCTGCGCCTCGGGCAGCTCGAAGGTGCCCGCCTGCTCGACCGGGTTCTGGGTCGCGATCACCAGGAACGGCGCCGGCAGGCGGAAGGTCTCGCTGCCGATCGTCACCTTGCGCTCCTGCATCGCCTCGAGCAGGGCGCCCTGCACCTTCGGCGCCGCGCGGTTGATCTCGTCGGCCAGCAGCAGGTTGGTGAAGATCGGCCCCTTGCGGACGCGGAACTCGTTCACGCGTTGGTCGAGCACCTCCGAGCCCAGGATGTCGGAAGGCAGGAGGTCGATCGTGAACTGGATGCGCGCGAACTTGAGGTCGATCGACTTCGAGAGCGCCGAGACGAGCAGCGTCTTCGCCAGTCCCGGCACCCCCTGCAACAGCAGGTGCCCACCGGTGAAGAGCGCGATCAACAGTCGCTCGACCACCACCTCCTGGCCGACCACCACAGTCGCCACGCGCGCCCGCACCGCGCGAATGAACTCTTCGGTCTTCTGGAAATCATCGCGCGTCAGCCGGGCGGCAGTTTGGTGCATGGCTCGTCACGCATGAGAGGAATGTCGGGCGGATGGTAGCAGCCGCACTCGGCGCTCGCGAGCTACGATCCGTCGCGATGACCACCTCGTCGACACGGCACACACGCGGGCGCCGAGCCCGACTGCCGCTCGATCCCTTCTTCGCGCAACTCAAGAGCTGCCGGCGCGCCGACCGCCAGGGTTTCGCCGACGCATGGGTGAGCATCGAGCCGACCTTCTCGAACGAGAAGATCGTGCGGAAGTGGCTGCGCATGGCCGCGCGCGATGGCGGTGAGGACGCCTATTTCGAGAGCGGCTTCATGCTGCGCAAGCTGCGCAGCGTCGCGCGCGCCATCGAGAAGAGCTACCGGGCATGCACCAAGCAGGGCGATCCGGCCTGCCGCTTCGCCAAGTGCAAGCTCGAGTTCGATCGCGATCCCTGGGACGTGGTGCGCGCGAACCTCTGCCTCTCCAACCCGCGCAAGGGGCGCAATCTCGAGGTGCGGCTCGGAATCGATCCCGAGGCATTCGAGTTCAGCATCAAGCCGCTTCCGCTGGCGTGGTTCTACGACGAGCGCTTCGTGCGCTTCCTCGACCTCTTCGTCTGGGGGGTGCCGCGCCAGCAGGGACTGGCGGCCTCGATGGGCCACGGCGGCGGCCAGTTCTCGTTCTCGGCGAAGACCTTCCTCAAGGGCAGCCTGCTCGCGGACGACATCGCGACCAAGCTGAACCACCCCGAGCTCACGTCCTGGATCCTCGACTATCCGAACCCCGACGATCGCGCGTTCCGCGCGACGACGCGGCGCTTCCGCGCGTTCGAGACGATCCTCGAGCAATACTGGTCCGGCGCCTTCCATCCGCGCGCGATCGGCGTGCTGACCGTCGAAAACGCGCTGCTCGATCGCGGCTTCGGCCCGGCGTCGAACCTGCCAACGCACCTGATGGATCCGCGCCGCGGCCCGCTCGGCAACGCGCGTGAGGTCTTCCAGACCAACTTTGCGTTCGGTCGCAAGGTGCGCTGGAAGGCGCAGAACATCGATCCGGGCTACTGGCAGGCCGCGCATCCGAACGAGGACGGCTACCGGCCCGACCAGGTGATGCGCTACAGCGAAGGCAACTTGAACCGGCTGCAGATCGCCGGTGAGTGGCACGTGAAGAGTGGCAAGGTGCTGGGCGGCGACGAGATCCCCGAGTTCGACCAGCCACTCGAGCTCTCCATGCTCTACGACGAAGCGTGTTGGGAGCAGCGCGGCCAGATGTCGAAGACGAGCGCCCACGACATGGTCGAGGCGGTGCTGCTCGCGGCCCACCACGCGCAGTGGCTGCTCGACCATCCGCACGTGCGGGTGGTGAGCTCGCTGCTGCAGGACCAGCTGCTCGGCGATGCGGAGCGGACACTGGCGCGCACCGACCCGCGCCTCCTGTCGCGGTTGAAGAAGGCGGCGCTCGTGGAGAACCTCGCCGACTCGCGCAAGCGGATCCGCAGCGAACGGATCGAGCCGGAGGCGCTCTTCTGGGCCGCCTGGCACTCGCTCACCGACGGCGAGCGGGCCGAGATCGCCCGCGAGGCGATCACCGGCTTCCTCGAGCACGTCGGGAACGCCGACTCGAAAGATCCGCGCCAGCGCCCCGGCGATCCGATGGAGCCCCATCGCCATCGCATCCACCCGTTGCTTTGGCGTGCGTTGCTCGCGCGGCCGCGGCTGCTCGCGGGACGGCACGATCTCGAACGCGAGATGCGCCTGTGGCAGGCGAATCGTCGCACCTACCTGGCGCGCCGCGCGCCGTGGTCGGTGACGAAGGCGAAGCCGCCATGGACTCCGCCGCTCAGCTCCCGATGAACTTGCCCTTGTAGACGTAGTTCATCGCCAGGGTCGTGATGAAGCCCGACAGCTCGACCAGGATCTCGTCGCGCACGTTCAAGGGGTAGGTCAGCTTCAGCGCGGCGGCGCGCTCGATCAGGTGGGTGAGGACCGGGTAGGTGATCGTGGGATCGACGCCGGTCCAGCGGTAGACGGAGTTGGCGAGGAAGTCCTGCTGGCGGCGCAGCAGCAGTGCCGCATCGCCGGTGCGCGCGCTCGCCGGCTCGAGGGCATTCGGTTTCGTCCGCGCGAAGATCACCTGCAGATCGCCGTCGAGGCTCTTCGGGACCTTCACGTCGCCGATCGCGAAGCCCGAGTAGAACTCCTGCACGGTCGCGTGGATGTCCTTCGCCTCGTAGTCGAGCTGGGTGTTCACCACCTCGGGCGGACGATCGCGCAGCTCGTCCATCGTGCGCGCGCAATACTCGAGCTTGGCGAGCGCGCCAGCCGAATCGACGTAGAGCTCGCGCCAGTCGGGCTTCTCGGTCATCCACACGGCGAACGTCTCGGCCCAGTCCTCGTCCGGGTGCTTCTGCGCGTAGCCGCCGGGAAGGTGACGCACGTAGTCCTGGCTGAACGGGGCGACCTTGTACTCCTCCACGTAGGGGCGTGACATCGGGCCGAAAAGCTTCGTCCATTCCTCGGTTGCGTAGAGGCGGTAGG
>CAYRQC010000432.1:0-6021 GCA_964426265.1 uncultured Phycisphaerales bacterium
CCTGCCGAGCGTGCTCTGGGACGGCGCCCAGCCGACCGCGTGGGCCACCGGGCTCGCATTGCTCGGGATGATCAACTGTGTCTACGGCGCGTTCGTCGCGATGGCACAGACCGACTTCAAGAAGCTGGTCGCCTACTCGTCGGTCGCGCACATGGGGTTCGTGCTACTCGGCATGGCGGCGATGAACAAGGAAGGGCTCTCGGGCGCCACCCTGCAGCTGTTCAACCACGGCACCAGCTCGGCCATGCTCTTCTTGCTGGTCGGTGTGATCTACGACCGCGCCCACCACCGCGAGATCGCCAAGTTCGGCGGGCTGGCGAGCCATATGCCGATGTACACGAGCCTCGCCTTCCTCGGCATCTTCACCTCGCTCGGCCTTCCCGGGCTCGCCGGGTTCTGGGGCGAGGCGCTGTCGCTCCTGGGCTGCTACCAGCAGTTCCCGACCATCACGATCCTCTCGACCATCGGCCTCATCGTGACCGCCGCGTTCTTCCTGATGACGATCCGCAAGGTCTTCTTCGGACCCAAGCAGGAGAAGTACGCCGGCTTCCCGGACCTGAGCCTGCGCGAGTGGACGTGCCTCGCCCCATTCGGGCTGTTCTGCATCCTCCTCGGCGTCGCGCCGTGGCTGCTGCAGGAGTGGATCCAGCCGGCGATCAACTCGCTCGCCAGCCTCTTCGGCGTCAAGAGCTGATGGCCCTCGCACCCGACTCGAGCTGCCGGAGCCGCCCGTGAACCTGCAGGACTACATGCACGACCTCTCGCGTCTGTGGCCGGAGATCATCCTCTCCGTCACGGCGCTGCTGGCGCTCGTCTGCGACCTGCTGCAGCGGGGCAAGGACGCGCGCGTGACCGGCTGGGTCACGACGCTCGGCATCCTCTTCACGATCGGTTGCCTCTGCTCCGACCTCGCCACCGCCGACGGCAGCCGCATGTTCGGGATGATGGTGCACGACCGCTTCGCGGTCTACTTCAAGCTGCTGATCGCGACCGGCCTGCTGGTGGTGACGCTGCTCTCGATGTTCTTCCGCGGCTTCCAGCGCGATGACAGCGGCGAGTACTACTCGCTCCTCGTCATCGCCGCGGTCGGCGCGTTCTTCATGGTCTCGACCGACCACCTGCTGCTGCTCTTCCTCGCGCTCGAGACGCTCTCGATCAGCTCCTACGCGCTCGCCGGCTTCCTGAAGCGCGACGCCCGCTCGTCCGAAGCGGCGATGAAGTACCTCGTGTTCGGCGTCCTCTCGTCGGGCGCGATGGTCTACGGCTTCTCGCTGCTTTACGGCTTCGCGGGCAGCCTCGAGCTGCCGAAGATCGCCGAGACGGTGCGACTCCACCTGCAGGTCGGTGTTCACGAAGGCGACCACGGCCTCACCGCAGCCGGGATGGGCGTGGCGATCGCGGTGGTGCTGAGCCTCGCCGGCTTCGGCTACAAGGTCGCCGCCTTCCCGTTCCACTTCTGGAGCCCCGACGTCTACGAAGGGGCGCCGACGCCCGTCACGACCTTCCTCGCCGTCGTCTCGAAGATCGCGAGCTTCGGCATGATCCTGCGCTTCTTCGGCGGGATCGCCCACGGCAGCGAAGGAAGCGCGCTGCTGTCGTCCGTGCTGGCCGCGCTCGCGGCCTGCTCGATGACCTTCGGCAACCTCGCGGCGATGTTGCAGGACAACGCCAAGCGGCTGCTCGCCTACTCCTCGATCGCCCATTCGGGGTACCTGCTCGCCGGCGTCGCGGCGCTCGTCGCGCCGGCCGCGATGAGCGGAGCGGTGGAAGGCGCGGCGCCGGGCGCCACACACGCGGCCGGTGCCGCTGTCTACGCCGCGACCCTCACCGGCGGCCAGTCGGTGACCTTCTATGTGGCCGCCTATCTGCTGATGAACCTCGGCGCCTTCGCCGTGGTGATCTACCTCGGAAACCGTTTCGGCACCGAGTCGATCACTGGCTGGGCCGGGCTCGGCTGGAAGGCGCCGATCGCCACCGGAGCGCTGGTGCTCTTCCTGCTGTCGCTCACCGGCATCCCACCGACCGTCGGCTTCATCGGCAAGTGGTACCTGCTCCAGCCGATCTGGGACAAGGGACTGCACTGGCTGGCGGTGGTGCTGGTCTTGAACTCGATCGTCTCGCTCTTCTACTACTTCCGCATCGCCAAGAGCCTCCTGCTGAAAGACGAGTCGCAGGCGATGGCGAGCCCCCGCAAGCATGCCTTCGCGACCGAGCTCGCGACGCTCGCCGTGGCGCTCGCTGCCGGCACCCTCTGGTTCGGTGTCTCGCTGAGCTGGCTCTCGAACCTGGTCCTCTCGATCCACGTCTGAGAGCAAAAACAGCCGGACTGGAGCCCGAGCCAGGCGACGCTTCGCACGCCCGACGCCGGGAGGGGATTGCCGCTGACACCTCCCCCGCGCGGGACCGCACGGCTACGATCCCTCCCCCATTGGCGCGTCGCTACGCGCCGGGTCGTCCCTGGAGGAATCGATGACGCGGTCCCATTGGCGCACGTCCGCTTTCTGGGCGGCAACGGCTCTCGCAACTTGCACCGTTTCGGCCACCGCCCAGACCTGGCCGCCAGACTTCGTCGCCGAGAACATCGGCGCCGGCTGGGTCAGCCCGACCTGTATCGCCTTTGGCGATGCCGCCAACATGTTCGTCGCCGAGAAGGGCGGACGGCTCTGGAACGTCCGCAACGGCGTCAAGCGCCTCACGATGGTCCTCGACCTCAGCGCCGAGGTGCTCAACAACGGCGACCGCGGGCTCCTCTCGGTCGCGACCGACCTCGAGTGGAACAACAATGGGTGGATCTACCTGCTCTACATCGTTGATCCCAACGGGGACAACAACGAGGCCGAGCAGGAGTCGTTCGGCCGGCTCACGCGCTACACGACCTACAAGGACCAGAATGGCGACCTCGTCGCTGATCCCGCTTCGCGGCTCATCCTGATCGGCCCGACCTGGGGCGAAGGCATCCCGTCGCTCCACCTCTCCCACTCGGTCGGTGATCTGCGCTTCGGCGTTGACGGCAGCCTCTTCATCTCCACCGGCGACGGCGCCCACTACGACTACACCGACGTCGGCGGCCACGACCCGAACGGCTTCGGTCCCGGCAAGTTCGACAGCTCCGAGGATGTCGGCGCGTTCCGCTCGCAGTTGGTGACCTCGCTCGCCGGCAAGATCCTGCGCGTCGATCCGGCGACCGGGCTCGGGATGCCGGACAACCCCTTCTTCACCGGCAACGCGATGGACAACCAGTCGCGCGTCTATGCCATGGGCCTGCGCAACCCGTTCCGCTTCACGGTGCGGCCCAACAGCGGAACCCCCGGCCGGCTCTACGTCGGCGACGTCGGGTGGGGCACCTGGGAAGAGATCAACTCAGCCCTGCTCGGCGCCGAGAACTTCGGCTGGCCGTGCTGGGAGGGGCCGCGCGTCGAGTCTTCCTACGATGCCGCCGATCCGATCATGGCGTGCAACAACGCGAGCGCGTTCACGAAGCCGCTCTGGTTCTTCAACCACTCCTTCCCGGGAAACAACGGTTTCACCAGCCAGTGCATCGCCGGCATGCAGACCTACGAGGGGACCAACTACCCCCAGCAATA
This sequence comes from uncultured Phycisphaerales bacterium, assembly GCA_964426265.1. Classification (GTDB taxonomy): domain Bacteria; phylum Planctomycetota; class B15-G4; order B15-G4; family SIAN01; genus SIAN01. Next base: position 3,585 of record CAYRQC010000432.1, read on the forward strand.
CTCCGGGCGCCTCTTCTGGTGCGAGTACTCGTCCGACTGGATCCGTACCGTCCGATTCGTCAACGGACAGCCGACCGAAGTCGAGCTCTTCGGCAACAACATCGGCAACCCCGTCGACCTCATCGCCGACCCCGCGACCGGCGACCTGATCTACGTCGCCATCGGTGACCAGGCCATCCGGCGCGTCCGCTACACGAAAGCCAACCATCCCCCCGAGGTCGTCGCGTCCGCGACCCCACGCTGGGGAGCAGCGCCACTCTCCGTGACGTTCGACGCCTCCGGTTCCTCCGACCCGGAAGGACAGCCGCTCAGCTACTTGTGGGAGTTCGGCGATGGCGGAACCGACACCAACGCCGTGACGGTCCACTCCTACCCGACTGGCCTCAACTACACAGCCAAGCTCACCGTGACCGACGTCGGTAACGAGACCGGCACCTGGAGCACCCTGATCTCGGTGGACAACACACCGCCCGTGATCCAGCAGATCCTTTCACCGGCAGCCGGATCGTTCTTCGTCGATGGCCAGCAGATCACTTTCGATGCGTTGGTGAGCGATCTCGAGGACAACGCCGCCGGCGGGGCGCCGCTGGTCGAGTGGAAGTTCGAGCTGGTCCACGACCACCACACCCACCCTTCCTGGGACAAGCTGACCGGTACGCCGGCGAACTGGACCGCCGCCAGCGAAGGACCCGGAACCTACTTCCGGGTCACGCTCAAGGTCACCGACAGCCGCGGGCTCATCGCGTCGAAGATCTTCGATCTCTACGACCTCGAAGCGGTGCCGCTCCCCCATCTCGAGTCGGTGAGCGACGTGGCGCCGCGGCTCGGTGTGGAGATCGAGGCGACCGGCCACCTCCACTACGCGGGCAAGGGGACGGCCGACCTCATCTTCGATTGGGGCGACGGCACCGGAGCGATCTTCCACCCCGCCCACCTCGAGCAGCGTCGGCCAACGCACCGCTACTCGGCGCCCGGGATCTACACACTGCGTCTGTTCGCCAGCGATGGCACGACGCGCAACGTCGTCAGCCAGACGATCCAGGTGCGCCCGCTCCATCCGGGGGTCGCGATCTTCGCGCCGCTCATCACGCAACACCTGATCCCGATCGCCGACCAGTGGCAGATCGAGAGCGATGTCGCCAACGCGCTGCGCGCCGAGGGATTCGAGGCCGAGATCTTCGGCTATGGCAACCAGCCGGCGCTGAGCACTTGGCTCGGCAACTACCTGAATGATGGCATCCGCGACTACCTGGTCTGCCTCGACGCCGGACCGTCGGTCGTCTACTCCGGACAGGACGACGGCTCGCTCGCGGAGAGCTGGCTCGACGCCGGCAACGGGCTGCTCTGGACCGGCTTCGATCCGCTCCGGCAATACATCTCCCCCGATGGCACCGACAGTGACGTCGGGTCCGGCCCGTACGCAGCCGACGAGGTCCTCGACTCCGCGTTCCCGCAAGTCTGTGTTGGAAACGCCACCCTGCAGCTCGAGCCGCCCGCGAGCAACCTGCCGGCCCTCCTACCCTTCACGACGAGCCGCGGCGTCATCGTGCAGAAGCTCGGCTCGGGCTGGACCGCTGACACCGTCTACGCCGACGCCGGCTCCGGTTCGACCTACATCACCGACGCCGCCGTCTTCCGCAACGCGGCGGGCGGTGAGTACGCCCAGTTCCACTGCATCAGCGGCAGCAATATTCCGCGCGCCCCGGTGATCCGCGACTTCCTGCTGACCCATCTCCTGGCCAATCGGCCGCCCGGTCCGGGCACGTTCAACCTGCTCGCTCCCTACCAGCACGCGGAAGGAGTCCCGCCGCTCCAGGTGCAGTTCGACTGGAAGGCGAGCAGCGGCGCGACGAGCTGGCTCTTCGAGCTGGCCGACGACCTCGAGTTCATCCACCCGGTCCACACCCAGGTGGTCACCGGCGCGCCGACGCTGATCCTCGACGAGGTCCTGCGACCGATCAATGCGTACTTCTGGCGAGTCACCGCACGCAACGACTACGGAACCGCGGTCTCACCGATCTTCGGCTTCAAGACCGGCAAGGCGAACCGCAAGAAGAAGTGATTCGATTGCGAGTCAGTCAGCGGCCCCCGCGGCGAGCCATGCCGCCGCGGGGGCCGCATTCGTTCCCCCCATGGGTGAGTCGCGACGCTCCCGATCGTCCCTGGAGAACCCGATGACGCGGTCCCATTGGCGCACCTCCGCCTTCCAGGCGGCAGTGGTGCTCGCAGCCTGCACCGTTTCGGCGACCGCCCAGGTTTGGCCGCCGGACTTCGTCGCCCAAAACATCGGTGCCGGCTGGAACAGCCCGACCTGCCTCGCCTTTGGCGATGCCGCGAACATGTTCGTCGCCGAAAGGGGCGGCCGGGTCTGGAACGTGCGCAACGGCGTCAAGCGCCTCACGCAGGTCATCGATATCAGCGCCGAGGTGCTCGACGC
>CAYRQC010000433.1:0-10252 GCA_964426265.1 uncultured Phycisphaerales bacterium
GCCTTCCGCATCCTCGAGCGCTACCTGGCGGCGGTCGGGGCGTCGGTCCGCGAGCGCTGGGAGCGCGAAGGCACCTATCGATTCGTCAGCCCGTGGTTCAACTTCAACCTGCGTTGGGAGGCGACGATCGACGCCCGCAACTACCCCCACGAACGGCTGCTCGAATCGACGCGGCTGCCGACCCTGCTGCTGCACGGCACGCGCGACGAGTCGGCGCCGTTCCGGCTGAGCGAGGAGTTTGCGGCCGGCTGTCGCTCGACGCAGCCGCGTCTGGTCGCGATCGAAGGCGGCGACCATCGGCTGACCGCGCACAAGGAGCGGCTGCTCGACGAGGTGCTGCGCTGGATTGCGCACGCGTCGGCGGAGCGGCCCGCGACTCCGCAGCAAGCGGAAGGAGAGGTCGGATGCGACGGTGGGTGACGGCGGTAGTGGTGGTGGCGATGGCGGCGCTCGTCACCGTGGCGACGACTGTGGCCATGACGCGGGCGAACCAGCAGGGGCCGCCGCAGCCGCCGCAATCGAACTTGGTACAGCCCCCGCAACTCGCCAAGCCGCCGCTACCGAAGGACGATCTGCAAGCCGACGCGCTGCTCGGCAAGAGCAAGCTCGGGCTGCTGCCGGACGTTCCCGGAATCGAGGAGAGCCCTGCCGCGATCGCGCGCCTGCGGCTCGGGCGGCGGCTCTTCTTCGACCCGATCCTCTCGAAAGATCGGACCGTGAGCTGCGCCTCATGCCACGAGCCAGGCAAGGCGTTCGCGAGCAACGAGGTGCGCCCGCTCGGCGTCGGCGGTGAGCGCTGCGATCGCAACGCGCCAGCGATCTTCAATCGCGCCTTCGGCAAGAGCCACTTCTGGGACGGGCGCGCGCCGACCCTCGAAGCGCAGGTCGTGATGCCGATCGAGAATCCGCACGAGATGGCGCTGCCGCTGACGGAAGCGATCACCCGGTTGCGAGACGATGGCAGCTATCGCGAGCTCTTCGCGGCGGCGGGTGCTGCGGAGCCCGACAGCGCGGCGCTCGCCTCCGCGCTCGCCGAGTTCGTGCGGCGACTGATCGTCGGCGACTCGCCGGTCGACCGCTTCCGCGCCGCACAAGGCGACCTCACCCCGCTCGAACGGCGCGGCCTCTGGATCTTCGAGAGCAAGGGCCACTGCTGGCGCTGTCACGCCGGCCCGAACTTCAGCGACGAATCGTTCCACAACACCGGCATCGGCAGCAAGGACGGCAAGCCGGAGTCCGGCCGCGTCACCGTGACCAAGGACCCGGCCGACCGCGGCCGCTTCAAGACGCCGACGTTGCGGATGGTGGCGAAGACGGCGCCCTACATGCACGACGGCAGCCTCGCAACGCTCGAAGAGGTGATCCGCTTCTATCAGCGCGGCGCCAATCCGAACGACCACCTCGACCCGCTGATCGAGCCGATCACGCTCGACGATTCCGACATCGCGGCACTGGTCGCGTTGTTGGAGGCGCTGTCGCGAAGCGCGGAGGAACCACAGCGGAGCGCCGAGGCGCCGCGATAGCCCCGAATCCGATCGGAGTCGGCGCACGAGAGCTGCAGTGCAGATGGCTTTATCGAACTACGGCAAACGCTGGCTCGAGTGGCCGCTGCGCAAGAGCGCGAACACCTTCTCCGCGTAGGCCTGAAAGCCCGCCAGCTCCTCGGGCGGCTCGAGCGCGGCGAGCTTGCCGTTCGCCGAGTCTGTGGCATCGCCGAGGCGGCGTGCAAGCAGGCGCTGCCGAGGGCTCAGCGCAGCAAGCGGGTCGCCGTTGCGGGTCAACGCGGCGTTCACGCGTGCCTGCTGCAGCGGTGTCATCGGCAGCTTCCAGAGGCCGGGATCCAGACGCAGGGCGTGCTTGCGATCGGCGGGCGGCGTCGGTGTCACTCTCGCGGGTGCCGGCTGTGCCTTCTCCCCCACCTTCTCCCCCACCTTCGCGCGCGCCGTCGCGAGCTGCTCGCGATCGAACGTGAACGCCGTGTTCGCGCACTGGAGCGTCTGCCAGGTGGCGAGGAGCTGCTCGTAGCTGACGATGCTCGGGTCGTAGGTTAGATCGACTCCCTCTTGTTCGGGTTGCCCCGCGGCACCGGCAAACACCGCACTGGTGGAGAGCACGCCTTCGAGCGCACCGAACGCCGCCTCGCCTTCCCAAAAACAGTACATCGTGAAGAGGGCGCGCTGGCGCTTGGCGCCGAGCTCGCTCGCGAGGTTCTTCAAGTACGCCGGCGCCGGCCGCTTCGCCGCGGCGAGCGCCTCGACCAGTCGCGCGGCGACCGCGGCCGTGCTCCAGACACCGTCCTTCCGCGGCAGGACATCAACGCCGCGGACATCGAGGAAACGCAAGACCGGGTTGTTCCACGCCGGCTCGTCGTACTTCGCGAGCAGCTCGGCGTCGCGGCCCGCCTGGTTGTTGTAGACGAGGACCGGCACGAACTCGTCTTCCAGCACTTCCACGAGCAACGGCTGCGACAAGGGCCCCTGACCGAAGCCCACGCAGGTCTCTCAGCCAGGCACTTCCTGGAAGAGCACGACGAGCGGCTTCCCCGACTGCTTCGATTGCGCCTGCGCGGCGGCGAAGTCGCGGCCCCAAGCGACGGCGCCGAGCTCGGGCGGATGATCGGATTGCCGGTCGGCGTCGTGATCAGACTCGGAGCGAACGCGAGCCGATGCGACGCTCGCAGCGATGACGATCAGGCCGAGCGTGATCGCGGTGAGCAGCCGTGAATCACTCATCGACGTCATGTGCTTCATCGGCGAATCCTCATACAAGACACTCGACACCCGGTTGGGCGCGGCTCACCCTGCCGGCAGAATCCGCGGAACGTTAGCCCGGGTTGACGGTCCCGTGGCGTTGGACGAGCCCAGGAGCTGGCGATGACGAGCCTCGGATCGACCCTGCTGCTGCCGGCTCTCGCGGCACTTGCAGGTCGCGCAGCACCCGCAGCTCCTCAAGCACCGCACGATCCGCGCGTCGAGGATGGGGTCGTCTTCGTCCGTGACCGCTGCGGCGAGAAAGAGGGCGCGCCGCCGGCGAAGAACCTCGGGAAGCTCGTGGTTCTCACCGACCTCGATCAGCGCGACCCGTGGCGCCCGCTCGTCGAGCGGGTGATGGCGGTGAAGAAGACGGCGGTGCTCGTCCCGTTTCCCGAGGGCAAGCTCGCGAAGGCGCGCGCGACGCTGGAGCGCGAGCTGCCCGAGTTCGTGCTGGTGGTGACCAAGCCCGAGCACCTCGACGTGAACTTCCACTTCGAGCTGCTCGAGCTGCTGGCGGCGCTCGACGACGACCCGTTCGTCGACGCGGCGCCCGGCTATCTCACCGGCGCGACTCTCGACGAGGCGAAGGCGTTCTTCGAGCGGATCGTCGCGCTCGAAGCGAAGAAGCAGCCGCTGCCGCAGGAGCTCGTCGACTTCGGTCCGATCGCACAAGGGCCGGCGCAGTCGGGCGGGCCGCAGAGTGATCCGATCGGCAAGGGGTGGAAGCGCTGGTTCGCCTACCACGGACCGGTGAGTGAGATGATCGAGAAGAAGGCGCTGCTCGCGGGGCGCGGGGTCCTGCATGCCGGCGGCCACGGACTGCCGTGCGGCATCGACCATGGGCTGCAGGGGGTCGATCTGCGCAAGCAGGCGATCGACCTCGGGTCGGCGCTCTACTTCAGCGGGCCGTGCTATTGCGGCGTCACGTCGGGCTGGTTCGCGTGGGGTGACGGTGCCATCGAGCGCCGCGTCGTCGCACCCGAGGAGTCGTTCGCACTCGCGGCGATCGCGCGCGGCGTGAGCGCCCTCTTCGCCGGCTTCGATCCCGACCGCGGCGAGACGTGCAGCCAGGAGATCGAGCACCTCTTCGTCCATGGCGACGCACTCGGCCACGCGAGCAAGGAGACCTACGACGGCGTCGTGGTGGCGCGGCGCCAGGAGAAGCTCGAGCTCTTCCGCTACGAGGTGGGCAAGCCGATGCCCCATCAAGGCATGGTCGACACGATGACTGGCGGCGGCGCGTGTCGCGCGTTGTTCGGCGATCCGTCCTGGCGGCCGATCGCCGCGTGCGCCGAGCCGCTCTACGAGATCAAGAAGCGCGACAGTGCGAAGTCGCTGACGCTCGAGCTCGCGTTCGACAAGCCCGATCTCAGCCGATGGGAGTTGGTCGACGTCTACCATTGCGAAGGCGGCTGGACCCATCGGCTCGCCTTCACGATCGAGATCCCGCTCGCGACGGCGAAAGCGCTGGACGGCTTCGAGGTGAAGAGCCTGACGGCCGGCGGCAAGCCGCTCGTCCACCACTTCCCGACGGCCATGGTGGAGCGCTTCGGCGGCAAGGCGTTCTTGCACGTCTACGTCGTCTTCCCACCGGCCGGCCAGCAGAACACCTTCACTGCCGAGCACGACTTCGCGGCGAGCTTCGTCCTTCGAAAACGGACGTAGCGACCGACATGGCAACGGACGACTTCGGCTCGGCTCGGCTCAACGAGGTGCTATTTCCGACCTGACGCCTGTTTCGCACCCCTGAGACGCCGCAATCGGGTCGCGCGAACGAATTCTCGTCCCTCTCGGACGCCCCTGGGGCGCCACCGGGCTGGCGGAACCGGGAAGGCCAGCGATAACTTCAAAGCCTTGTCCGTCCTCGCCCTGCGCCGCCCGATCGGATCGCGTCGAGAATCTCCACCATGATCAACCGCAACGTGAATCGCGGCGGCCGCCCCGCAACCGGCCGCCAAGCTCGCGCGTTCCCGCGCCTTCGAGTGGCTGGCCTGCTCCTGATCGGTGCCGGCGCCTTGACGATCGCGCCGGCGCAGGAGTCGACCGCACCGACCGCCCCGGCCGCAAACGCGGCGGCCGCCAGCACCAGCTCAGCCACCACCGACGAGCAGTCACTCGCCGATCGCATCGACGCGGTGCTCGCCGCCGCTTGGGAAACGGAGGGGCTCACTCCCGCGAGCCCGGTGGATGACGCCGGGTTCCTGCGCCGCCTCAGTATCGACCTGCGCGGCGAGATTGCGCGCGCCGATGAGGTCGCGGAGTTCCTGGCCGACTCGCGGCCCGACAAACGCGCGCGCAAGATCGACGAGTTCCTGCACGATCCCCGTTTCGCGGACCAGCTCTCGGGCCGTTGGACCAAGTTGCTGCTCTCCGCCGGCGGCAAGAACTTCGCGCGCATGACGCCGTATCTGCGCAACTGGCTGGCGCAGGCTTTCCAGCGCGGCCAGCCGTTCGGCGCGATCGTCCGCTCCATGCTCTCCGACGATGTCGCGGCCATGGACCCCGGCCCGAGCTCACTGGTGATCGCCTACCACGACTCGATCGAGACCCTGACGAGCGTCACCGCGCGCGCCTTCCTCGGGCTCCAGATCCAGTGCGCCCAGTGCCACGACCATCCGTTCGACCGCTGGAAGCGCGACGACTTCAACCGGTTCGCGGCCTTCTTCACCGACATGCGCGCCGAGTTCGCGCGGGTCGAGGAGAACGAGCGACTCGAGGGCGACATGCAGCCCTACCGCACGACCAAGAAGGAGTCGAAGCGCGACAAGGTCGTCAACGAGCGGATGGAAAAGATGGGCGGCGGCGCGGGCATGTCGGGCATGGGACACGGCGGCTCCGCCATGAGTGACGACGCCGAAGCAAAGATGGGTAGCGGCTTCCGGGTGCTCGACACCAACCCCGAACGCGACCTCGGCGACCGCCTGCACCGGCTCCTGGTCCTCGAGAAGATCGCCGAGCATCGCAAGCTGGTCGAGGGCGAACCCGACCCGGCGAAGAGCCCGGAAAAGAAGTCGAAGATGGGCGCGAAGAAGGCGCTCACCGAGCGCACCGATCGCGACGCGGTCTTCCAGCTGGCCGCGATCTTCCGCGATACCGAGCGCGGCTTCGATCCGATGAAGGCCCTCGAGAAGGAGCCAGGCAAGTTCGACACGCTGGTCGCCGCGCTCGCTCCCGATGCGCGCGAGCTGGTCGACCGCTATCTCGATCGGCGCAAGCTCTTCTCGACCGCCGGCTATCCGGACGGGACGAAGTACGAGACAGTGAAGGGAGTCACCAAGCGCCGCGCGCTCGCCGACTGGATCGCCAGCCCCGAGAACCCGTGGTTCGGGCGCGCGATCGCGAACAAGGTCTGGCAGCAGCTCTTCGACAAGGGGCTGGTCGAGCCGGTCGACGACCTCTCGGGCAGCAAGGACCAGGTGGCGCCGGAGCTGCTGGACGAACTCGCGCGCGAGTTCTTCGCGCACGGCAGCGACTTCCGTTTCCTGTTCGGCGCGATCGCACGCACGCGCGCCTATGCACTCGCCAACTCGATGCAGGGCAACGAGCTGGACGCGCGCCACGAGACGCGCTGGTTCGCTGCCCACCCGGTGCGAGCGCTGACCGTCGAGCAGATGGCCAACTCGCTGCTCTGCGCCACCGCCCCGCAGGCGGCCCGCACCGCGCCGGACGGGGGGCTCCTCGAAGATGCGAACAGCGCGCGCCGCACCGACCTGATCGACACGTTGAGCGCGAGCTGCGGCGCCCCCGACGGTGTCGGCGAAACGTGGTGGACGGCGAGCATCCCGCAGTCGCTCCTCTTCATGAACGGTGAGGTGACCGCGACGACGACCAGCAACCCGACGAGCGAGTCCCACGTCGACTGGGATGCCGCCCTCCTGCTCGATCCGACGCGCACGCCGGTCGAGCGGTTGACGCGAACCTACCTCGCGACGCTCGGTCGGCTCCCGGCGCCGGCGGAAGCGGCGCGCGTGGTGGCGCTCGCCACCGCCCATCCGGACGGAGACGCCGTGGTGATCGACGATCTCGTCTGGGCGCTGCTCAACTGCTCCGAGTTCCAGACCAACCACTGACGGAGCCGCTGTGATGTTCAATATCCCCGGTGGTGACTTCGGGCTGCTCGCGAGTCGGGTCTTCTCCCGCCGCGACCTGCTGCTGCGAATCGCCGGCGGCGCCGGCTCGGCGCTGGTCGCGCCGGCGCTCTTCGGTCTCGCCAGCCGCCATGCGCTGGCCCAGGACGCGAGCCCGAAGAAGCGACGCAAGCACCTCGTGATCCTCTGGCTCGACGGCGGGCCAAGCCAGATCGACACCTTCGATCCCAAGCCCGACACCAAGGCGATCGGTCCATCGAACGCGATCGAGACCGGCATCGATGGCTGGCAGATGGCGGAGCACCTGCCGCGGATCGCGAAGAGTGCCCCGTACCTGTCGTTGATCCGGACCGTCACCTGCAAGGAGGGCAGCCACGGTCGCGCGAACGACCTCCTCCACTTTGGCTACACGCCCAACCCGAGCGTCGAGTATCCGTCGCTCGGCGCGATCGCGACCCACGAGATCGCCGACCTCGACTACGACCTCCCGGCGTTCGTCCAGATCGGTGGCGTGCCGCGGACCGCCGGCCATCTCGGAGCCCAGTATTCGCCGTTCTGGATCGACGGCGAGGACACTGCCGTCGACAACCTCGCCTACCGCGAAGGAGTGACCCCCGCCCGCATGGATGCGCGCGAGCAGGTCCGCACCGCGATCGACGCCCAGTTCCGGCAGACCGGCGGCACCCATGCCGTCGACGTCTTCGAGATGCGGCGGCGCGCGGCACGCCGGCTGATGGACTCGGAGCTGCGCACCGCGTTCGATCTCTCGCAGGAACCCAAGAGCGCGAGCGCCCCGTACGGCGCCAGCGCCTTCGGCAAGAGCGTCCTGCTCGCGCGCCGGTTGATCGAGCATGGCGTGACCGCGGTCGAGGTCGAGCTCCGGGGCTGGGACACCCACCTCAAGAACTTCGACCGCACCCGGTTCCTCTGCAAGCAGCTCGACCCGGCGCTCGCCGCGCTGATCGCCGACCTGCGCGAGCGCGATCTCTACGACGACACGCTGGTCCTCTGCATGGGCGAGTTCGGCCGCACGCCGACCATCAACGCCGACGACGGCCGCGACCACTGGCCGAACAACTTCTGCGCGCTCCTCGCCGGCTGTGGCATCAAGCCCGGCGTCGTCGTCGGCGAGACCGACGAGCGGAGCGCCGAGATCGCGAAGCGACCGGTGCAGGTGGCCGATCTCTTCGCGACCATGGCCCAGGTGCTCGGGGTCGAGCGCGACAAGGAGTTCAACCCGACCGGCCGCCGGCCGAACAAGCTGATCGATCCCGACGGCATGGTCGTGAGCGAGCTGATCGCGTAGGCGGTCCAGGAACGGCAAGGTCCTAGCCGAGCAGCTCCGGGACGACGATCCCGTTCGGATCGATGAGCTTCACCGGGCGGCGCCCCGACTTGAACTCCTTGTCGCGCTCGATGCCGAGGAGCTCCGCGATCGTGGCGAAGAGATCGGCCACCTGGACCGGCCGCGCGACGATCTGCTCGCCGCTCGCATCGGTCGCGCCGACCACGGTGCCGGCGCGCACGCCGCCGCCGGCGAGCGCGACGCAGTAGTTGTTCGGCCAGTGGTCGCGCCCCTCACGCACGTTGATCTTCGGCGTCCGCCCGAACTCGCCCATGCAGACGACCAGCGTCTCTTCGAGCAGGCCGCGCATCGCCAGGTCGTCGAGCAGCGCGGCGAACGCGGGATCGAGCTGCGTGCAGAGCGCCTGCGTGCGCTGGTGGTTGTCGACGTGCGTATCCCAGCCGTCGAGAACCACCTCCACCGAGGTGACGCCGCTCTCGAGCAGCCGGCGCGCGAGGAGCACTCCCTGACCGAACGTGCTGCGACCGTAGGCGTCGCGCGTCGCATCGCTCTCCAGGCCGAGATCGAACGCGCTGCGCAGCTTCGAATCGATCAATCGGTGGGCGCGCCGGCGTTGCGAGAGGTCGGCATGCACGACCGCTGCGCCGCCGCGCGTCGTGAACTCGCGGTCGAGGACCTCGCGCAGTCCCTCACGCAGCTCCATGCGCTGGCCGTCGACCCCCTTCGGGTAGGCGACGTTGCCGACATCCTTCGTCGGATCGTCGACCCGGAACGGCGCGCTCTCGATGCCGAGATAGCCCGCCGATCCCGGCGGCCCGAGGATCTGCACGAAGGCCGGCAGCTCACTGTCGAGGTCGCCGATCTCGTGGGCGACGATCGAGCCGAGCGTCGGGAAAGCGACAGCGGGATTCGGTGTGTAGCCCGAGTGGAGCTGCTCGCGGGCGCGCGCGTGGCTGCCTTCCTTCGAGGTCAGCGTCCGGACGACCGCGAGCCGTTCCGCCTGCGTCGCGAGCCGCGGCAGCAGGGAGCCGATGGTCCAGCCCGCGATCGCCGTCGGCAGCGCGCCGAACGGACCGCCGGTCGGCCCACCCGGCTTGGGATCAAACGTGTCGAGCTGGCTCGGGCCGCCTTCGAGCCAAAGGAGCACCAGCCGCTTGTGCCGGCGTGGCGCCGCTGGATCCTGCGACTTCTGCGACTTCTGCGACTCCTGCGCGCCGCCGAACGCCTCGCGACCGAGCAGCCCGAGCAGCGGCGGCACGAGCGCGACGCTCCCGGCTCCGCGCGCCAACAGGCCGAGCAGATCGCGTCGCGAGAAGAGCCGCGCACTGCGCGCAAGCGGGCGGTCGAACCACTCCATCAGCATGAGTCCTTTGGAACTTCCGTCCGTCAACGATTGGTGTGGAACTCGGTCGTGTTGAGGATCGCCCACAAGAGATCTTCGAACGCCGTCTCGCCCGTGCTCGCGCCGGCGCGCAAACGGGCGGTCAACTCCGCGGCCTCGGTCGGCGACGGCGGCCGGCCTAGGGTCGCGAGGAAGAGCTCGTGCAGCCGCTCTTCGCACGGACGCGACTCGTCCGTAAACTCCGCCAGCACGGTGCCACGTGCCAGCCGCTCGGCGCGATTGGTGTAGCTGCCATTCATCAAGAAGAGCGCCTGCGGGATGCTGGCGGCCTCGGTGCCAAAGCTCGTCAGCACCGCGTCGAGCAGGTGCTTGCGCGCGCTCTCGAACCCGGGCGGCGTGCGTCCCTCCATTCCCACGCCGTCGTCGCGGCCGGTGGCGCGGATCAGCGTGTCGGTCACCTGCTCGGGAGTCAGCGCGCGCATCGGATGGGCCGCGAACCAGCGCTCCTCCCGCTCCCGCTCGACGTCGTCGGTCGTGAGTGAGTTGCCGGCGGCGTAGGCGCGGGTGCGCACCAGCGTCCCGATCAGGAAGCGCAGGTCGGTGCCGTGCTCGACGAACTGCTGGCCGAGGGTCGCCATCAGATCGGGCAGGGCGCGATCGGTGCTGCCGGAGAGATCGTCGATCGGCTCGACCAGCCCCTTCCCGAAGAGGTGGGCCCACACCCGGTTCACCATCGCAACCGCGTACCACGGGTTGTCGGGAT
>CAYRQC010000434.1:0-2745 GCA_964426265.1 uncultured Phycisphaerales bacterium
CTGCGACCTGGGCGACCATGGAGAGCTTCGGACTGATCTCCAGGACCCGAGGCGCGGAGCCCTGCGCTACCGTGAAAGTCGAGAGTGTCTTGTGAACAGTACGGGGATCGGCGCGACGCTGGTGCTGCTGGCGGCCCTCGCGCAGGATCCTTGCGCTCGCCTGCACGACGCGTTGTTCTTGCGCACCGCACCGGACGGCAAGAGCTACGGCGCGGCGGAACTCGATCCGCTGCTCTTCCCCGCGAGCCGCTGGATCCTCGAGCCGGCGAAGCAGAAAGAGCTGCTCGCCGCGCTCGACGCCTTGCACGCGAGCGACCTGCATGCGCGTCCGCTGCGCGAGCGCCTGGTGCTGCAGCGCGACCTGTGGGCCGCGTTCGACTGGGTCTTCGAGCACCAGCCCGATGGCGCGCTCGCAACAGCCCTCGCGCAGGCGCTGCACGATCCGCGCCTCGACGCCGCGGAGTTGCCCGCGGGCGTGGAGGGAGTCGCCGGTCTCCCCTCCGGCCTTCTCGACGCCACGGAAGGCTGGGTGCGACTCGCCGATGCGCAGGGTCGCTCGATCACTCCCAGCCACGAGAAAAGCACCGACGGACGCTCGCGCTTCGAGGTGCTCCTGCGCCTGCCGGGCGGCCGCGAAGCGACGCTCGCCTGGCTCGAGTGCCTGCGCGCGCTGCCCGATCCGCTGACGGGCGAGAAGGAGGAGCGCCGCTTTCGTGCCGACTTGCCACTCCTCCCGGCCGGCACCGAGGTCGCGCTCGTGCGCCGCGCGCTGGCGATCGACGCACACGGCGAGCTCGTGGCGCCGCAGCTAGTCGAGAGCGTGCAGCTGCGCCGCTTCCTGGTTGCGGACCCTTCGGGCAAGAACGAGCCCTTCTCCTTCGACCTCTCGAAGGCGCAGCAGCTCGCGGAGTTTCGCCTCGACCGCAGCGGCGCGCACGAGCTGCGCGTATTCGGGGCTGACGAGTACGACTTCGGCTTCCTCGGTTCGCACGGCGCATAGCCAACGCCGCGGGATGGTGCGCGGATCGACGTCGAGCTCGGTGACGTTGAGTGGCGCGCAGGCGTCGAAGGCGCGGCGAACTGGCACGCCATCCGACTCGGCAACATCGGCGGCCCAGCGGAGGTTGTGCGCGACCTCGTCACCCGGTTCGAGCGTGAGCGCGAGCCGGGCGACCGGGACAGCGCGCTCGGCGAAGGGGCGAGCGATCTCGTGGTAGACGTCATGGATGAGCGTCGCGGTGAATGGCCACAGCATCCGCAGCATCACCTGCGTCTCGACCACTCAGAGCTGCTTGAGCGACGGGTAGCCAGCAACTGCGAAGTTCATCATTTCGATGCCCCGAACGAGCGCCGCCGCACCGCGGCGCAACGCGCGGCTCTCCCCCGCCACCAGCTCACGGAACGGGAAGCCGCTGCTCGGATGCGAGACGCGGCGGTCGCGAGTGCGCGCCCGAAGTGGCCGGACGACTCCTGCGCGCGCGACGTGCCCCGTTCCGGCAGCCAGAGAGCGCTATGCGCCGAGGTGCCGACGCCCTCCAGGTGCCCCGGGCGCAGGGCTCACGAACAACGAGGAAATCGTGAATTGGACGAAGTTCCCTCGCGGATGCCGGGGATGGGCATGATGTACCGCTCCTGTCCCCGCATGATGCGGCCTCCCGATTCGTGAGGGTTGCCATGCTCGGCACGCTGCGTTGCAAGAGTCTCACGTCGTGGCGGTTCGTGGGCCTCGTCGTCGCGCTCGATGCCGACGGATTCGCGCGCACCCCCGATCCGGCGGCATTCCGGGCTCCGTCACTTCCTGCTCCGACGACGCAATCGGGGCCACCGCAGGCCGAGACCGATCCCGAGCTCACCGACGCGAAGCTCCTCCTTGCAGAGGCAAGGAAGGCGCAGCGCGAGAAGGATCTCACAACGGCGCGCGTGAAGGCGGCCGAGGCGATCGACCTGCTGCTCGAAGATGCCGCGAACGAGGACGCGAACCGAGTCGATCTGCTGCTCGCGTTGGGACGGTTCGCCAACGACGTCGGCGACCTTCGTCCGTGCGAGCGGGCGTGGCGTCGAGTTCTCGAAGTCAAGACGCGCAAGCTTCCCGACGACCACCCCGACCTGCAGACGGCGCGAGGCAACCTCGCCAACACGCTCTACGTTCTCGGCGATCTGCACGGCGCGCGCGCCCTCCTGGAGAAGGTCCTCGAGGTCTTGACGCGCAAGCTTCCCGACGATCACCCCGACCTGCAGGTCACACGAGGCAACCTCGCGCTCACGATCAAGGCGCTCGGCAACCTCGCCGGCGCGCGCGCGCTGGAGGAAAAGGTCGTCGAGATCAGGACCCGCCACCTCCCCGAGGAACACCCCGACCTGCAGTCCGCGCGCGGCAACCTCGCCGGTACTCTCAGCGCCCTCGGCGACCTCTCCGGCGCGCGCGCGCTGGAGGAGCGGGTCCTGGAGGTCAGGACGCGCACGCTTCGCGACGATCACCCCGACCTGCAGATCGCGCGGTTGAACCTCGGCGGCACGCTGTACGCGCTGGGTGATCTCGCCGGCGCACGCGCGCTGTGCGAGAAGGCCCTCGCGGTCTCGACGCGCACGCTCCCCGACGATCACCCCAACCTGCAGCGGGCGCGGGGCGACCTCGCGCTCACGATCAGGGAGCTCGGCGACCACGCAGGCGCGCGCGGCCTGGAAGAGAAGGTCCGCGAGGTAGCGACGCGCACGCTCCCCGATGACGATCCCGGTCTACAGTAC
>CAYRQC010000435.1:0-5875 GCA_964426265.1 uncultured Phycisphaerales bacterium
GACCCGCTTGACGGAGCGCTCCAATCAGTTATCAATTGGGAGTGCGTTTGGAGTGCGAATGGAGTGTCGGGTGCGCGAAAGCAAGGTCACGGTCAAAATCCCGCGGCAGCTCTACCGCAAGATCCAGCTCGTGATCGAGAACTCCGGCTTCTCGTCGCCGACCGATTTCGTCGTCTTTGTGCTCCGCGACCTGCTCGGGGAGGCGGAGGTCAAGGGTCACGAGGTGCTCGCCGCGCTCCGACGCCGCACCGACGGTTCACGCGGGGCAGGCGGCTTGGGCGCAGCGGCCGGATCCCCGGTGCCGCCCGCCGCGGTCGAGCCGCCATCGGGCGGCGCCGCTGACTCTGCCGAAGAGTTCTCCGCCGTTGATCTCGAGACCGTGAAGCAGAAGCTGAAGAACCTGGGATACCTGTGACGCGACGAGCGGCCGCGGCGAAGGCGCCGCCGTCGCTCCCGCGTTCCGCCAAAAGAGGAAATCGATGATCGCTCCGCATGGTGGCCGATTGATCAACCGCGTGGTCGAGGGTGGCGAGCGCGATCGCTTGCTTGGTCTCGCGCCAAAGCTCCCGAAGGTGATCCTGAACGCGCGCGAGATGGCCGATGTCGACATGATCGCGGTCGGCGCGATGAGCCCGCTCGAAGGCTTCATGGGGAAGGCCGACTACGAAGCGGTGGTGAACCAGCGGCGGCTCGCGAACGGCCTGCCGTGGACGGTCCCGATCGTGCTCGCGGTCAAGCCGGGCGGCAGCGGCGACGCGTACGCTGAAGGCAAGGACGTCGCGCTCGAGACACAGGACGGACAGTTGCTCGCGATCCTGCACGTCGCCTCGAAGTGGAAGATGGACAAGGGCGACGAGGCGCGCAAGGTGCTGCGCACCGATGACAAGGCGCACCCCGGCGTCCAGTACCTCGACTCGATCGGCGACACCTACCTCGGTGGCACCCTCTCGGTCGTGAACCGCCTGAAGTACGAGAAGTACAACAACCGTCGCCTTGATCCGGTCGAGACGCGGACCCTCTTCAAGCAGAAGGGCTGGAAGTCGATCGTCGCCTTCCAGACGCGCAACCCCATCCACCGCGCGCACGAGTACCTCACGAAAGTCGCGCTGGAGCAGGTCGACGGCCTGATGCTCCACCCGCTGATGGGCGAGACCAAGAGCGACGACGTCCCGGCCGACGTCCGCATGCAGTGCTACGAGGCGCTGCTCGCCAGTTACTACCCCAAGGAGCGCACGGCGCTGGTGGTCTACCCGCAGGCGATGCGCTACGGCGGTCCGAGCGAGGCGGTGCTCCACGCGATCTGCCGCAAGAACTACGGCTGCACCCACTTCATCGTCGGCCGCGACCACGCCGGAGTCGGCAGCTACTACGGCAGCTACGACGCGCAGAAGATCTTCGAGGAGTACGGGCCAGGAGAGGTCGGCATCGAGCTGCTCAAGTTCGAGAACTCGTTCTGGTGCAAGCGCACCAACGGCATGGCCTCGACCAAGTCGAGCCCGGCGACCCCTGAGGAGCGCATCAACCTCTCGGGCACCCAGGTGCGCGAGATGCTGCGCGCCGGGACGATGCCGCCGGTCGAGTTCACGCGGCCGGAGATCGCCAAGATTCTCATTGACGCCCTGAAGGCCAAGTAAAAGGAATGCCGACGATGGAAGGTATAAAGCACTGGTTCACCGGGCTCTCGGGCTCGGGCAAGTCGACGCTCGCCGAGCGGCTCAAGAACGAGCTGCTCGAACGCGGCATGAAGGTCGAACTGCTCGACGGCGACGAGTTCCGCACGACGATCAGCAAGGGGCTCGGCTTCAGCAAGGAAGACCGCGACACCAACATCCGCCGCATCGGCTACGTCGCCAAGCTCCTGACGCGCAACGGCGTGGTGGCGATCACCGCCGCGATCTCGCCCTACCGCGAGACGCGCGACGAGCAGCGCACCAAGATCGGCCGTTTCTTCGAGGTCTACACCGAGTGCGACCTCGACACCCTCGAGGCGCGCGACGTGAAGGGGCTCAACAAGAAGGCGCACGCCGGCCAGATCAAGAACTTCACCGGGGTCGACGATCCCTACGAGCCGCCGCTGAAGCCCGAGGTGCACTGCAACACCGCGAAAGAGGATCAGGACTCCTGCTTCGAGCGGATCCTCACGGCCCTCGAGCAGCGCGGCCTGATCCGCAAGGCGGCGGGCGACGGCATCGACCAGGCCGCCGAAGCCGCCGCGATGCGCTCACTCAAGTCGAAGGGGTTCATCTGACGGTGGGGCAGACATCGTGGTCACCGCGCCGTCCAAGCGGGATGTGCAAGGGCCCATTCTGAGGTCTGAATGCTGCGCAAGCTGAAGCTCCGCGTTCTCCTCGCCGCGCTGTTCGCTCTCGTCCTGTTCGGACCGGCGACGGCGCACGGCTACATCGGTCCCGGCGCCGGCGTGGCGGCGGCCGGGACGATCTTCGTGTTGCTCGGCGCTTTTTTCGCAGCCTTCGCCGCGCTGATCGCGATGCCGATCCGGATGACGATCCGCTTCTTCGCGACGGCCGACCAGCGCAGGCGTGCCAAGGCCAGGCGCGTCGTGATCGTCGGCATGGATGGCATGGACCCCGAGCTCACCTCGAAGTGGATGGCGGAGGGCAAGCTGCCGAACCTGAAGATGCTCGCTGCCGAAGGGGTCTTCGTGCCGTTGCAGACGGCGACGCCTTCGATGTCACCCGTCGCCTGGTCGAGCTTCATGACCGGCGTCGACCCCGGCAAGCACGGGATCTTCGACTTCATCACCCGCGATCCGTGCAACTACATGCCAGTGCTGAGCTCGGCCAAGATCGGCGAGAGCGAGTCACACTTCGGCTTCGGCAAGTTCAAGCTCACCTTCCACAAGTCGTTCTATCGGATGCTCCGGCGCAGCCAGCCGTTCTGGAAGATCCTCGGCGACCACTGGATCAACTCCAGCATCCAACGCGTGCCGATCACGTTCCCGCCCGAGAAGTTCAAGAACGGCGTGCTGCTCTCCGGCATGTGCGTGCCCGACCTCAAGGGGACGCAGGGCAGCTTCTCCTTCTTCACCACCAACTTGCGTGGTCGGATCCAGGACGAGACGGCCGGGATGGGGGCGGAGAACGCGGGCGGCACCGAGCTCCTGGTGAAGCGCGTCGGCGACACGATCGAAGGTGAGCTCGAAGGGCCGACACTTGGCGGGAAGAAGCTTTCGGCGCACTGGAAGGTGACGCTCGCCGCCGACGGCAAGAGCGGCACGGTCGAAGTCGGCAAGGAGTCGGCGGATCTCAAGCTCGGCGACTACTCGCCGTGGGTGAAGATCGAGTTCACCGGCGTCCAGGGCATCGCCCGCTTCTATTTGCAGAAGGGCTCGCCCGACTTCGAGCTCTACGTGACGCCGATCCACATCGATCCGAACAAGCCGATGTTCCCGATCAGCGAGCCCGAGGTCTATTCGGTCTACCTTGCGAAGATGATCGGGCCGTTCGCGACGCTCGGCCTCGCCGAGGACACCTGGGCCCTGAACGAGCGGCGGATCGACGAAGCGGCGTTCCTGAAGCAGGCCTACCTCTACGCCGGCGAACGCGAGGCGATGCTCTTCGACGCGCTCGCGAAGACCAAGAGCGGGTTCGTCACGACGGTCTTCGACACCACCGACCGCATCCAGCACATGTTCTTCCGCTACCTCGATCCGAAGCATCCGGCGAACGCGGGCAAGGATGTGGTCGTCCACAAGAGCGCCGTCGAGGACGTCTATCGCTGGTGCGACGAGCTGGTGGGGCGGGTGCGCCGGAAGACCGACGACGCGAACACCGTCTTCGTGGTGATGTCGGACCACGGCTTCAAGCAGTTCCAGCGCGGCGTCAACCTGAACGCCTGGCTGCGCGACCACGGCTACCTCGTGCTGAAGGACGGCAAGCGGACCGGCGGCGACTGGTTCGACGGCGTCGACTGGAGCAAGACCAAGGCCTTCTCGATGGGGCTGACCGGCGTCTTCATCAACCGCAAGGGACGCGAGTCGCGCGGCATCGTCGCCGATGGGGACGAGCTGCACCGGCTGAAGAACGAGATCGCCGAGAAGATGCGGCGGCTGGTCGACGCCGGGCGCGGCGGCTTTCGCGCCATCCGCGAGGTCTTCGACACGCAGGCCAGCTTCAAGGGGCCCTACTCCTACGAGGCACCCGACCTGCTGATCGGCTACGACGCCGGCTACCGCCACTCGTGGGATTGCGCGGTCGGCTGCACCAGCGAGAACGTCTTCAGCGACAACACCAAGAGCTGGAGCGGCGACCACTGCATGGATCCGCGCATCGTGCCGGGGATCTTCTTCTGCAACCGCAAGATCAACGTGCCGACGCCCAACATCCTCGACCTCGCACCGACCGTGCTCGACCTCTTCGGCGTGACTCCGCCACCCTACATGCAGGGCGGGCCGCTCTTCGGCGAACGGCGGCCGCCGCCCGGCCCGCGCCAGTCGGTGCCGACCCCTTCCGTCCCTGCCAAGACCCGCGAGCCGGCCGCCCCCGCGCCGGCGGCGCGCTGATCCCGGAGAACGCGACGTGGGTCTGCGATCCAACGGACTGCGATCGAAACGAGTGGTGGTGAGCCGCGCGCTCCTCGGCGCCATGGCGCTGGCTGCCGGCGCCTGCGGCCACTCCTTCACGGCGAGCGGCAAGAAGCTGGTCGTCGTCGGCATCGACGGGATGGATCCCGTGTTGCTGCGCCAGTACATGGACGCCGGCTTCATGCCGAACTTCAAGGCGCTCGCCGACGAGGGGACGTTCGTCCAGCTTGCCACCAGCAACCCGCCGCAGTCGCCGGTCGCCTGGTCGAACTTCATCACCGGCATGGATCCGGGCGGTCACGGCGTCTTCGACTTCCTTCATCGCGATCCGAAGAGCTACCTGCCGATCAGCTCGACGCAGACCTCGGAAGGCGAGTCATCCCATTGGTGGCTGCCGGGCAAGTACGAGATCGAGCTGCCGCCGCCGAGCGAGCCGGTCCGCAAAGGACGCGCGTTCTGGGACGTCCTGGCCGACCACGGTGTGCGCTGCAACGTCTACCGCATACCCGCCGCTTTCCCGATCCAGGCGAGTCAGCAGCGGACGCTCTCCGACATGGGGACCCCCGACCTGCAGGGTGGCATCGACGGCAAGTACGCCTACTACACGAGCGACATCCCCGACAACTTCGACCAGGTCGCCGGCGGGTTCTGGAAGCAGGTGACGCTGCAGAAGGGGCGGACGACGGACGCCAGGCTCTACGGCACGCCGAGCCCCTACATCGAGAAACCGGAAGGCAAGCACGAGAAGCCGCCGGTCGAGCTGCCGTTCACGGTCTACGTCGATCCAGTCGAGCAGGTCGTCCACATCCAGATCGAGGACGGCGAGTCGTGCGTGATCGAGCAGGGGCAATGGAGCGACTGGCTGCGCTGCTCCTTCGACCACGGCCTCCTGCAAGGGATCGACGGGATGGTGAAGTTCTACTTGCAGGAGGCGCACCCGCACCTGCGTCTCTACTGCTCGCCGGTCAACATCGATCCGCGTGCGCCCTGCATGCCGATCTCGACGCCGGACGACGATGCCGTCGTCGACCTCGCGAAGTCGATCGGGCCGTTCTACACGCAGGGGCTCGCCGAGGAGACCAAGGCGTTGCAGGAGGGGACGATCACCGACGGCGAGTTCGTCGAGCAGTGCGACGACATCCATCGCGAACGGATGAAGATGCTCGACTACGCACTCGCCGGGTTCGACGACGGGCTGCTCTTCTTCTATTTCTCCACGATCGACCTGCGCTGCCACATGATGTGGCGCCACATCGAGCCGGGTCACCCGGCGCGCGACGAGAAGCTCGCGGAGCTCTACGCGCGTTCGATCGAGGACGCCTACGTCCTGAT
>CAYRQC010000436.1:0-6797 GCA_964426265.1 uncultured Phycisphaerales bacterium
TTGGTGATCCACATCTTGGCGCCGTTCAACACCCACCCCGCGCCCTTCTTGACCGCGCGCGTCTCCATACCGCCCGGATCGGAGCCGTGATCGGGCTCGGTGAGGCCAAAGCAGCCGATCGCCTCGCCCTTCGCCATTCGCGGCAGCCACCGCTGCTTCTGCTCTTCGCTGCCGTATGCGTGGATCGGGAACATCACGAGGCTGCCTTGCACCGACGCGCACGAGCGGACGCCCGAGTCGCCGCGCTCGAGCTCCTGCATGATCAGCCCGTAGGCGACCGGGTTCAGCCCGGCGCAGCCGTAGCCGCTCAAGTTCGCGCCAAACACGCCGAGCTCCCCCATCGACGAGATGAGCTGGCGCGGGAAGGCCCCGATCCGGCACTGCTCCGCGATGATCGGCAGGATCTGGTCGTCGACCCATTGGCGGATGGTGTCGCGGATCATCCGCTCCTCTTCGGAGAGGAGCTCATCGAGCTGATAGAAGTCGACCCCCTGGAACTTGCGCATCGGAGACGGACCCTCGCACTCTCGTTCGTTCGCGATCGGCAAAAAGCCGGGGGATGGTAGCCCGGTGGGGAAAAGGGGTCAAAAGCCGCCGCCGGTGCAATCGTTCCACTCGGGACCGGGTGGCCCTGGTTCCAAATCCGACGACGAGCGCGGCGGCGATCGCGGAGCCCGTCGGCCGCACGAAGTCATGGCATGGATCAAGATCGCCATCCACGTGCTCGCGACGCAGAAGCAGCAGGCCTAGGATGCGCGCGCCATGGACCACCGCCACCTGAACGTTCCCGACGGCCACTGGTCGGTCGCCGTCGTCGATTCTGTGCTCGAGCGCGGCGGCGCGGCGGATGTCACGGCGCTGCTCCGCGAGCTCCGCCGTGACCCGTTCGGAGCCGCCGCACGCGCGGCAGAGGAGGCAGCGGCGCATTCCGAGGTCTACGGCTATCCAAACCTGATCCTGGCATGTCTCGAGGAGTGGCGACGTGGACAGCCGCGAGAGTGACTGGGAGAGCCTTCTCCAAGCTGCCGCAGAGTTCCAGAAGCTGGTCCTCAACACCGTGCTCGTCGGCGGCACTGCCGTGGCATTGCATCTCGGACACCGCTTCTCGCGCGACGCCGATCACGTCATCCCCGATCTCCGCCACCGGTTCGACGAGCTGATCGCGCTGCTCGAAGGTCGGCATGACTGGGTCACGCATGAGCTGCGCGCGCCGAAGCTGATCCTCGGGAGCTTCCAGGGCGTGCAGACTGGGCTTCGCCAACTGATGCGCAGCAAGCCGCTCGAGGTCGTCGAGGTCGCGACGCCGCAGGGAACCCTGCGGGTCCCCACGCTGGAGGAGTTGCTGCGCATCAAAGGGTGGCTGATCGTCTTCCGGAACGCGACGCGCGACTTCATCGACTTCGCCGCGCTCTCCGCCGCAATTGGATCGGATCGGTCACGCGCTGCGCTGGCGACGTTCGACGAGTGCTACCGCGACCTCTACCGGCCGGACGCGAAGCGCGACGTCTCGCCGCGGCTGCAGCTCGCGCGCCAGCTCGCCGATCCGAAGCCGAAGGATCTCGGCATCACGGACGTCGCGAACTACAAGGGCATCGTCAAGCCGTGGGACGAGTGGAGCGCGATCGCTGCGCAGACCCGGCGCGTCGCCGTCCTCGTGACCGAGAGCCAACTCGGGCCGAGCTGATCCGTTGCGTGAACGATCGCCGAGCTCGCTGATCGGTCACCCTGCCGCCGCGTCGTAGAGGTCGTCGAGGCTGTGCCAACGTTCGTTCGCGCCCTTGGCGACGGTCACCTTCACCGGCGCGCGCGTGAAGAACCGCGTCGCGAGCGTGGCGTTGCGCCGGTTCGGGAAGCGGTGGAGGCGCGCTGCCAGTTCGGACCGCAGCGCCGCCGCGGAGCGGACGGTGGACCACTTGCACTCGCAGAGCTCCGTCCAGCCATCCTGACGCAGGCCGACCACGTCGATCTGCGTCTCCTTGTCCCAATACTCGCCGACCTCACAGGCGGCGCTGATCCCTTCGCGTGCATGGAGCGCCGGCAACGCCTCGCGGCACAATCGCTCGAACGCGTGACCGAAGAACGCGTCGAGCTCCGGACGGACGAGCTGCTGGACGGCCCGTTCGGGACCGAGCAGTGCAATCTGGCTGGTGTGCGGGAAGACGAAGCGGAACCAGAAACGGAGCAGCGGATCCTCGAGTGAATAACGCACCTGCCGCGCGGACGGCGGCGTGCCGGTGAGCGGGTAGCGGCGCTGCACGTAGCCCAGCTCCATCAATGTCGTCAAGTAGAAGTGCAGTGCTCGATCTCCGATGCCGGTGGCCTGCGAGAGTGCGCTGTTCGTGACGCGACCGGCGGCCAATGCCATGAGAATCGAGTGGTAGTTCGACACCTCGCGCAGCTCCTCGTGCAGGAGGAACTCCGGCTCGCGGAACAACGGGCCGAGCTCATTGAACATGGCGGCGGCGACGTTCTGCTCCACCGAGAGCGCCGGCGAGAAACAACGCAGGTAGAACGGCAGCCCGCCACAGATGAACCAGGCGCGTGCCTGTTCCAACCGCGACCAGCGCGGATGAAACTGCGCCGCCTCGGCGTAGCTGAATGGCTTCAGGAGCAATTGGCCGGTTCGCCGGCCGAAGAGCGGGCTCTTCTTGCCCAGGACCTCGCGCTCCATGAACCCGAGGTAGGAGCCGCAGAGGATGAGCATGAGCTTGCCGGACTTCCAGCGGCGGTCCCAGCGCTCCTGGATGACCGAAGGCAGCTCCGGGCTGGACGCAGCCATCCATTGGAACTCGTCGAGCGCCAGGATGAACTTGCCCGGCCCCTTCCAGCGCTCCTCGACCACCTGTAGCGCGGCCGACCAGTCCGCTGCCGGATAGGTGGCCAGCAACGGCTCGCGGAGTGCGCCGGCGGCGGCCTCGAGGAACTCGCGAATCTGGAGTGCGCCGGGCGCCTGCTTCCCGACGTAGTAGAGGCCGCGCTTGCCGCGCATGAACTGGACGATGAGCTCGCTCTTGCCGACCCGGCGGCGGCCATAGATCGGCCAGAGCGCGCCGCCCTCGGCCTTCCACGCCCGCTCCAGCGCCGCCAGCTCCTTGCGCCGCGCCACGAATTCGGTGTTCATGACCGCGAGGTTTCACTTCGAACCACGACTTGTCAAGTCGTGACTTGACAAGTGTTGTATGCCGTCACCGCCCCTTCGCCCACGCCCGCCACGCCAGCGGCTTGAGGCCGAGATCCGCGCCGCTCGCCCAGCGCAGCGCGACCAATGCGTCGTCGCGCGCCAGCGGGGCGCCGTGCTCGACGACGGCGATCAGCGACTCGAACGCCGCGTCGCTGCCGATCTCGGCGAGCGCGTAGGCACAGGCGAGCCGCACGTCGGGGACGCGGTCGAAACGCAGCATCAGCTGGAGTGCGTCGATCGCCTCATCGCGCTTCGCGGCGCCGAGCACCACGGCGCACCGCTCGCGCAACAGCGCCTGGCGCGAGCGCTGGAGGATCGCCGCGAGGTCGAACAAGTCGCGCGCACCGAGCGTGTCGAGCCACTCCTCGCCGCTGCCGTCGAGGCAGGGGTTGGTCGTGCCCTTCACCAGCTCGCGCGCCGGCGGCAGCGGGATCGGCGCGCGTGGCAGCTCCGGCTCGAACGGGCGCGCCTCGGCTCGCGGCAGGAGCGTGAAGAGGAAGTCGAGCGGCACTCCGGACGGCGGCAGCTTCTCCTGGTCGACGTCGGCCCACGAGTAGGGCTCGTCATCCTGCGCGAAGACGTCGAAGAGGCAGTTCTCGGCGCGCGACTTGTCGGGGTGCAGCGTGAGGATGTTGCCTTCGTAGTCGGCGATGTAGACCTGCCGCTTCTCGGCGCCGAGCAGCACCTCGTCGAAGCGCGACCCGAGGTAGACGTAGCCGCGCATCGGCAGCGGCTTCTGCGTCCTCAAGTCGACGAAGAAGTCCTCGAACGCGCGCACCACCCGCGTGCCGTCGAGCTCCGTCCAGGTGACATAGAGGAAGACGCGGTCGCCCGCCGGCGGCAGCACGTCCCATGGCTCGACCAGCCCGCTCTCGACCTCCTCGCGGGTCGGCAGCGGCTCCTTCATCTGCCGCCGCCGCGCGACGCCGGGCGTGAGCCCCATCGCGAGGAAGCACGAGTTGAGCAGGCTCGGCGTGCACTTCACGATCCCGAACGCCTCGTGCGTGAAGCCACCTTCGATCACCAGCCCGTACTCGATCGGGTATTGCCGTGACCGCTCGCGTCGCAGCAGATCGCCGCGCAGGTGGACCTCGCGCCGCTCGCGATCGAAGACGATGCCGTCCTCGGCGAGGCGCTGCGCCAGCTCCTCAGGTGTCTTGGGCGGCGGTGGCGGCAATGGTGGAGTCGACGACGGCGGTGGTTGCGGAACCTGCCCGACGGCCGCCGAGCCGACCAGCAGCCACCCGAGAATCTGGAGGAGATGGAGCGCGCGCATGGCGGTCATGTTGCGGACAACGAAGCGCGAAGCAAGCCGTTCTACGCCCGCGCCAGACAGCGGCTCGCCTCGAGCGGCCGGCCGAGCCGCGTCAACAGCCCGCCAACCTGCCGCCAGAGCCGTTTCTCGTGCGGCGAGCGCTTCACCTCGCTCACCAGGAAACGGAGCGCGTCGCCCGCCGCGCCGGCGGCGATCAGCGCCTCGCTCTTGAGCTCCACGGCGGCGGTGTAGCCCGGCCGCGCCGTCAGTGCCCGCTCCGCCGCCGCGATCGCCCCGCGCGGATCACCCTTCGCGAGCAGCAGCCGCGCCCGCAGCGATTCGCCCTGCGGCCCGACCAGGTTCGGCCGCCACGTCGTGAGCTGCACCGGTCGCGTCGCGCCACAGCACGACTCGAGGTGGTGGAGCGCCGCGTCGAGCTGCCCCTCCGCCTCGCACGCGAGCGCCGCCACGTAGGCGAAGCTCGGCGAGCCGAGCGACTCCGGTGGATGCGCCGCGACGAGCGCGAGCACCTCCTGCCGCCGCCCCACCTCGAGCAGCAGCGCACCCAGGATCGTCAGCAGCTCCGACCAGTAGGGAGCGCCCTTGCCGGTGCGACGATCGTCCCGCGCTTCCACCAGCGCCAACGCCCGCTCCGCAGCCGCGAGCGCCTCGACCTTGCGATTTGCCTGGCCGCGCAGGAACTCGGCGAACTTGTACCAGAGGTACGGCTCGTCGGGATGGAGCGCGACCGTCTTCTGGAACAGCCGGAGGTTGCGTTCGACCTTGCCGTGCGCGGCGATCGCCGCCGAGGTGTAGCCATCGTGCACGATCCGCAGGTCGGTCAGCACCGCGAAACGCTGCTGCGTCCGCGCCGCGATCGGCTCGAGATCGGGCAGCACCTGCTCGTGGATCGGGAAACGGAAACGGACCGTGCGCGAGTGGCGCCACAACCTCAGCACCGTCGAGTCGAGCTGCTCGCCGTCCGCCAGCGCGCTCTCGATCGGCAGGAAGTAGCCGAGGTACTGCGGGCGTCGCAACGCATCGCGCAAACCGGCCGGCTGCGGCGGCTCGAAGTACTCGTCGCAATCGAGCAGGAGGATCCACTCGCCGGCGGCGGCCTCGAGCCCGACGTTGCGCGCGGCGGCGAAGTCATCGTCCCAAGGGTGATGGAGCACCTTGGCACCGGCTGCCGCCGCGCGCGCCACGGTGTCATCGCACGAGCCGGTGTCGACGACGATCGTCTCGTCAGCGACACCGCGAACGCTCTCGAGACACCGCGAGAGCGAGGCCCCTCCGTCCTTCGCGATCATGCAGAGCGAGAGCAGCGGGTGATTCGCCATCGAGGTCGCGCCGGCAAACCGCTTGCCGCTTCCGCACGGCGCCCGTACCGCGTCAGCACCGCCGCCGCGAGCCGCCGCACGCCATCGCGAGCCGTCGCCGGCAGTCTTTTTTTTCCGGGTGCGCCTCAAGCCAGCGGAAGAAAACGCCCGAAACGACTGGTGCGCGCGCGTTCAAGCAAACGGTTCCCGGAACACGCTTCGGAGCGAGCCGCGCGCAAGGCGAGGACCATGGCGGACCGCGACGCGCCCACCGAAACCCCGATCGGAGCCACTCTCATGGCTCCCATCGCGGCTCCGAGCGTGGCGGGCGTCGACGAGCTCGAGGCGAAGCTCGGGCCCGCACAGGCGATCCACGACGAGCTGCTGACGTCGGCCTCCGACCTCCCGGTCGTCGAAGCCGAGCTCGAGCTGCCGCGGGATCGCCACGCCCGTCACGATCGCGGTCCACCGTCGCGCGCGACCTGGTTCTTCGGCGCGGTGGTCACGGCGCTGCTCGTGTTGCAGACCGCGCAGCTGGTGATGAGCCGGACGCCGTTGATGCCACCCGCCGCGGCCTTGCCGACCACGCCGAATCGCACACCGAAGGGTGCCGACCAGCGCCCCGAATCGACCCGCGTGCCACCCGAGGAGATCGATCGCCTCCTCCACCAATCGCGCGTCCAGGCCGGCCGCGGCGTCTGGGAGCCGATCGTGCGCGTGCTCGAGCCCTTGGTCGAAGACGTGACGCTGCTCGATCGCGATCAGCGCTTCGAGGCCTTCGTGCTGCTCGCGAAGGCGCATCGCGTGCTCGGCAACATCGAGCGCGCACAGGGCTACTCGCTGCGCGCCATGGACCAGAGCGTCGATCGGCAGGCGCCATCGCTCGTCATCGACGACGCGAGCACGCTCGCCGCCGACGGCCGCTTCCCCGATGCGCGCCAGAAGCTCTGCGAGCTGCTCGCTCGCCGCGACGGGCTCACGAAGAAGGAGGCGCCCTGGCTGACGATCGCCGACGCGCGCATCGCCGACGCCTGGTATGCGC
>CAYRQC010000437.1:0-4420 GCA_964426265.1 uncultured Phycisphaerales bacterium
ATGGAGCGGCACCTGCCACTCGGCAGCGACCCATCGCGTCTTTGTCGAGGGCGACATCGTCTCGACGTTCGGGGTGACCGACGGGACGACGATCTACTCGATGCCAGCGAATGAGAGCCTTGGCCTCAGCCTGCTCACCGGCGGCGCCGTTGCACTGCTCGCCCCCATCGGTGCGAATCACGGCTACGCCGTCGATCTCGAGACCGAGTTCGCGCTCGAGCACGGCGCGTCACTCGGCGAGACGATCAAGTCGACCTGGGACGACGTCTTCCTCCAGGCACGCGGTGCGTTGAAGCTGGTCATCCCGCACGCAGGCTCGACGGAGGACCCGTGGGGCGAGCATGTGATGCAAGGCGGCGGCGCCAACCGGGTGCTGCTCGGCGACCCGACGCTGCGGCCGTTCGATCAGGTCGCCCATCCGGGCGAGACGGTGCGAGTCGTGAAGGCCGGCGACCACGCCTTCGACGTGATCGTCGAGTGGAAGGCCGGCAACCACGTGAAGAGCTGGAGCCTCTACGACGCCGACCTGCGATCGGGGCTCCGGCGCATCGCGGCGGTCGTCGATGTCAGCGCGGTTCTTCCAAAGGAGGTCGCGCTCACCCTCTCGGCCGAGCTCAAGGCAACGACCGTGGGCGGCAAGGCGCTGCCCGAGCTGCTGCTCTCGCATGCCGAGCCCGAGGTGTATCACGGCCGGCGGCTTCTCCACCTGCAGGCGATGGGACCCGAGAAGGTGGTCACGGAAGAGGACGTGCGAGCGCGCTTTCACGTGACGTGGAAAGTTGCGAAGCCGTGAACCGATACGTGCGTGCATGACGTGAAGTTGATGCAGGGTGGCTGAGCGACCCGATCAGGGCGATCGAGAAGCAGGAATCCCCGCGTAGGGCCTTGGCGATTCGGCGATCGAGCGTGCTCCGCAGCTCAGGCACGAGCTGGATCGTGATGCTGGCGGCGGCCTCCGCCGTGAAGAGGACCGGCTCGCAGCGGAAGCCGGGCGCGCGGCCCTGCAGCTCCGCACAGACGACGTAGTCGCCGTCCGGGATGGTTGCGAATGAGAAGCGACCCTCCGCCGTGATCGTGGAGCGGTAGTCGGGGAACGGCAGCGCGGCGAGCCGCCGCCGCGCGCTGCGCGATCCTGCGAACGACCGTCGCCAACCACGCTCGCGGATGGTCGCTGTTCGGCGGCGGTCGCTCGAGCGCCTCGAGTAGCGCTTCCTGCGCGAGATCATCGGCCTGCGCCGCATCGACCGCGAGCGACGCGGCCAGCCGCCGCAGCCACTCGCGGTGGTGCAGCAGCAGCTCGATCGACGGAGTCGATCTCGGGGCTCGCCATAGGGTGGTCGTCCCCTGAATGCGCGCCGCGGACTGAAACGGTTCAGACGACTTCCGACGGCGCTGCTATGCGTGAACCGTGGCGCGGCTCTGCCGGGGCCTTCGCACGTTCTTCGCAAGACGGCAGAAGCGGAGCACGACGATCGACCACCAACCGAGATCGACCTGCGCGGCCGTCTGCCCGAGCCGCGGATCGGTCGGCTGATCGTGGTGGTTGCGGTGCCAGTTCTCACCCTGGAGGAAATGAAAGGGCGCGAGCCATCCGACGTTCGCGCTGCTGCCCCCAACGGCGTCCACGTCACCGAGATGACAGATGCTGTTCACCGAGCACTGCAAGTGGAGCGCCCAGAGGAGGCGCAACGGCCCGAGCCAGATCCACGCGGTCACGCCGAACCAGAGCCCGCCAAAGAAGGCGAGCGCGAGCACTGGCATCTGCATCCGAGTCCAGAAGCGGTAGATCGGCCGGTTGAGGTCGGGGCAGTAGTGGGCGACATCGGCCTGGCCGGCTTGCCAGAGCCAGCGCAGATGGGCCCACCAGAAGCCGCCATGCGATGGCGAGGAGATGTCCTCCGCGGTGTCACTCGTGGCGTGATGGAGGCGGTGGTTGGCGACCCAAGTGAGCGGCGTGCCCGACCCGTTCAACATTGCGAAGAAGATCAGCGGGTGCTTGATGAGCGGGTGGAGCTCGAGGCCCCCGTGCGTCAAGGCGCGGTGGTAGCAGACCGTGGTCCCGAGCCCGCCGAGCACGATCAACGCGAGCGCGCCGACCACCACCGGCCACGTCGGTGCCGGCACGAAGAAGAGCCCGCCAATCCCGACCAGGTGCAGCGCCACCACCCACGCGAACGTCGAGACGTCACCACGAGCGCAGTAGAACCAGGAACGCTTCCACGGTTTCGAGACGGAGATCCGAGCCGGTTGCGCGGGAGCTTGAACTTCGGTGGGGCCGGGCGCTCGCACCGGCGTCAGGGTTGTTGACGGCAAGAAGACCTCGTCCGAAGAGATGGAAGCCGTTCGAAGGGCGAACAGAGTAGACGATCGACGCCGTACGGCAGTCGCCGTTTTTTTGCGATCTCCACGACACGCGAGGTCAGCGCCCGGTTCTTGGATCGGCGAGGAGCGTCACCGGCTTGAGCTGGCTGGCACCATTCACCGTAAGCCGGACCGCATACGTGCCGGGCCGGATCTCCGGGCCGAGCGGCTCACTCGGCGTGTCACCGGCGATCGCTGAGATCGGGTAGCTGCGGTGCGCGTCGGTCGGCGGCGGGCCGTGCAGGTCCCAGACGAAACGGTGTGCGCCCGCCGTCGCCGCAAGGCGCCGAGGTAGGCGAATCCAGTAGGTCGGAATCGCCAACTGTGTCGGATCGATCGCTTCCGGCACGTCATCGCTCGCGAAACGGCGGACCAGCTGGCCCGACGCATCGAGGATCTCGAGCACTACTGGCGACCGCGCGTCGGCCCCGAGCCAGTAGTCGATGATCGCGCCGTCTGGCGGGTTTTTCCCGGCCGGTTCCTCGGGCGGCAGCGGCGTATCGCTGTTGACGTCGCGCGGCAGCAGCCAGACGGGCTGCGGCTGGAAGAGGTGCGACGGCTCGGCCGCGATTGCCGAGTCGAACTCGCGCAGCGGCTCGATGTCGTCGAGGATCCAGAACGAGCGGCCGTGGGTACCGACCACGACATCCGCACCGTGGACCACCAGATCGCGGATCGAAGTCGCCGGCATGTTGAGCCGCAGCGACGCCCAATGGTCGCCGTCATCGAACGAGACCGAAACCGCGTGCTCGCTGCCGGCGAAGAGGAGCCCGCGGCGCTGCGGATCCTCACGCACCGTGTTGATCGGGGCGTCGGTGGGCAAGCCGTTGACGATTTCGGTCCAGGAGGCGCCGAAATCGTGCGTCCGGTAGACGTGCGGCCGCTGATCGTCGAGCCGGATACGGTTCACGGCCGCGTAGCAAGTCGCACCATCGAACCGGCCGGCATCGAGGATCGAGACCTTGCTCCACGACGTGATGCCGGGTGGCGTCACTTCTTGCCAGTGGCGGCCGCCGTCCTTCGTGACGTGGATCAGCCCGTCGTCCGTGCCGGCCCAGATCACCTCGATGTCGACGTAGGACGGGGCGACCGCGTAGATCACTCCGCGCCGCGGCTGCTCTGCGAGGTCCGGAGTCCGGAAGATGCCAATCGAGGCGGGAACTTCGGGATGGTCGCGCGAGAGATCGGGGCTGATCACTTCCCAACTCGCTCCGCCGTCGACGGTCTTCCAGAGCACCTCCGTGGCGAAGAAGAGCAGTCGTCGATCGACCGTCGAGAAGAGCAGCGGCGCGGTGCGCAACGCGCGATGCGTCTTGCGCCACTCCTTCGGTCCGACGTCGGTGATGATTCCGGTGCGGCGATCGAAACGGGTCACCTTGCCGCCGTAGATCCAATCGGGATGAAGTGGATCGGGGGCGACGTAGGCGTACTCCTCGGCGCCGACCGGCTGCCAGTCGCGAAAGGTGATCTGGCCGTCGTTGCCGCGGCTCGAGACGCCGGCCGAGCCGCTCTCCTGCTGCCCGCCGTAGACCCAGTACGGGAACTGGTCATCGGTGATCACGTGATAGAGCTGTGCAGTCGGCTGGTTGTACCAGGAGCTCCAGGTCTCACCGTTGTTCACGGTGATCGTCGCCCCCTGATCGGTGGCGAGCAGGATCACGTCGGGCTGGTCGGGGTTGATCCAGATCGTGTGGTAGTCGTCGCCACCCGGCGCACCCTTGAAGCAGACAAAGCTCGCGCCGCCATCGATCGAGCGATAGGCCGCGACATTGCCGACCAGGAGGGTGTCGGCATCCTTCGGATGGACGCGCACTTCCGCGAAATCGTTGCCGCGGCCGTAGATCCGCCGATCGCTGTTCACGCGACGCCACGCTCCTCCCGCATCGTCGGAGCGATAGACGCCGGAGAGCTCCTTCGCATCGACGATGGCATAGAGCCGGTGCGGATCGCTGCGCGCGACGTCGAAGCCGATGCGGCCGAGCCCTTGCTCGATCGTCGGCAGGCCGTTCGCTAGCTGGCGCCAAGTCGTGCCGCCGTCGGTCGACTTGAAGAGGCCGCT
>CAYRQC010000438.1:0-8195 GCA_964426265.1 uncultured Phycisphaerales bacterium
CCGGGCTTGGTCGAGATCGGGCGGCGGCGTGGACGCGAGTCGTGGCGACATCGGCGGCGGCTCCTGTGTGCGGTTGCGAGGAGCGACCGAGGCTACGGAGGCCGGCGGCGCGAGTCAGACATGCTTGCCGGAAGGACACCGCTCACCAGCGTGGCCGCAAGACGGCGCACCCAATCGAAGTGGGCGAGCAGCTCTTCCGGCGCGAAGGGGGGATTGGCCAATGGGATCGACCTCGTCCCCATGGAGTCTCGCCGAGGCGGCGGCGGGTTCAGCGATCCAAGTGCGGCCACAGGCCTCAGCCGCCAGGAGAATGGCGCTGATGACCTGCGCGCCCCGACGACGGCCTCGTGGTCGCGTCAATCGTCATGCATGAGACCATCCTGCACTGGCACCGGAAGCTCGTCGCGCAGAACTGGATGTTCCCGAGCAAGCAGCTGATCGGGAGCTTGAGATGCGGCGCATCGCAGAGCTCATCATGCGCATCGCCCGAGAACCCGGCCTGGGATTCGACTCGCCGACTCACTTGAGCTGTTGAAGAATCAAGCCGACGAAGCCGCGAACGGAACCCCAATCCGTTGGCCTTGCACAACGTCGAGATGCACCGAACCGTTGGAGTCAGTACCCAAGGACGAGCACCAGTCCCGCGCTCGCCGATACTCCCTTGCCGCTCCAGCGTCGCGCATCAGTTTCTGGAGATGGAGTTCGAGCCCACACAACGCGCTGTCGTCTGCGATGTCGTCCGACAACGTCGTGCCGTTGGGTGGCAGGGAAGGAATCACCTGGGTAATCAACGGATCGG
This sequence comes from uncultured Phycisphaerales bacterium, assembly GCA_964426265.1. Lineage (GTDB taxonomy): Bacteria > Planctomycetota > B15-G4 > B15-G4 > SIAN01 > SIAN01. Next base: position 800 of record CAYRQC010000438.1, read on the forward strand.
GAACGAGGAGTAGGGTTCCTCCCCATCCCATCGGTAACGACGCTTGTTGAGATCCGATCAGGACGTCGGCAATCCGCGACCTTGCCGTGAACGCAAACGGCGCCGGCCTCCGGACTCGTCCAGCGGATGACGCTCCGCCGGGCACAAGCAAGTGGAACAAGATCGAGCATCGCCTGTTCGGGAGCCGGCACGCCTGCGGCTGAGTCGCCATGGATTCAATGGCGATTGCAACTACACACTCAAGCCACGCACCAACCTGCAAACTCCGCGGTTGCGCGGCACCCCACGATTCCTGACTCGGCGTGGTCGTCGACGTGGCGACCTCTCTGATCGCGCCCATCACGATCCAACGATCTCGATCCCGAACGGCGGGTCGCCCGATTGCGGCACGGGGACCACGAACGATTCCGGCTCGAAGCGCCGAGCGCGGCCGAAGCTGCGCAGAGACCAGCGTCCGGGAGGGATGCCGCCGAAGACGTTCACTTCCCAGTAGAGCTTGAGCACGCGCTGCTCGATGAGGGCCGGGACGGCGGGCGCGTCGACGTCGATCTCGAGGTCAGGAAGACGGAGGTTGCCGAACTCTCCGGCGGCGAGCCGGACGAGCGGCAGCTCGTCCTCGTGCAGCAGCAGGACCACGCTGTCATCGTCCTTCGGGGCGCCGCTGCGGTCGATCCAGTGGATCGCGACCGAAGCGGCGGCGGGCAGGGCGAGCGCGAGCGGGCCCGAGTCCGGCCGCGGCAGCGACAGCGCGATCCGCGCCGGAGCGACATCGCCGTCCGGATCCCAGACGACGAGTTCGCACTCGCCGAGCGGCAGGTCGATCTCAGTCGCGCCGCCGGCCGCGAGCGTCCGCGGCACCGGTTCGAGCGCGTCGGCGTCGAGCTGGTGCCAACGCAGCTCGCCGCGCGAGCGCCACTGGAAGCCGGCGCGCCGGAGCGGCCGCGAGTCCGCGGCAGCCGTGACGACGACGGCGAGCGGCGCGACGACCGGCAGCTCGACGACGAAGTCCTTCGACTCGAGCGAAACGTCGTCGATCAGCTTCCGAACGGAACGGTGCTCGACGATGACGCGGACCTTCGGCAACTCGGGGCGGTCGGCCTCCGGCGGCAGCCAGATCGCCCGCTCAAAGCGGCCGTCGCCGTCGGCGCGGAAGTGCTCTTCGTAGTAGTCGGTCTCGATCGGTCCGGGCGACGGATCGATCAGCGACCCGCAGATGCAGACCTGCGCGAACGCGATCGACCGGCCGTCGGTGCCGACGACTCGTCCAGAGAGTCCGCTGCGCCGCGCCTTCAGCGCGAAGTCGTGATTCACGACTGCCCCCGCCGTCGTCGTGAACTCTTCGCGGGCGACGGGCGGCGCGAAGTCGGGCGCGACGACTTGCAGGAAGCCATCAAATCCGGGGGGCGCGACCGCCAGCTCGACTTTTCCCTCCGGCAATCCGGTGAGCCGATAGCGGCCGTCGCCATCGACGACCACCGCATGGTCGCTGCGGAAGAGCTCCCCGCCGACCTCGCGCCACACGACGACCGCTTCCACGACCTCGCCGCCGACGCGGACCGTCCCCTCGATGGTCGCGCCTCGGGCGACGCGCAGCTCGAGGTGCGCGAAGTCCGCGTCGGGCGCGAGCCACTGCTGGTTCCAGCCGCACGCAGGATGCTCGATCATGATTTTGCGCGGCTCTCGGCTCGGCGAGGCGCCGCGGATCGCGAAGCGTCCCTGCGCGTCGGTCCGAACGCCGATCTGAATCGCCGCGCGGTCGTAGCCGGGGTAGCTCCGCGGCTTTAGCTCGTCGTCATCACCGTCGTCCGCGTCGCGCTCTTCGTAACCCATGCGCGTCCGCTCGTCGGTGACCGCAGCGCCCGCGAGTGGCTCCGCGCCCTCATCCACGACGCGGCCAACGAGATCGAGACCGACCGGCAGCGGCAATTCGAGAAGCGCCTCCGGCGACGGCGTCACGGTGAATTGCATCGCGCAGCGCCCGGCCGCCGTGACGATGAGGCGCAGCTCGTGGAACGATCCGTCCTGTCCGTCCGCGAACCACTTTGCGGGGACTCCCGGGACGACGAACTCCCCCGCCGCATCGGTGACAGCCAGCACGGTGCCGACGACGTAGGGGACGGTCCAGTCGCCGTGCAGACCATCGCGGACGACGGCGCCCGCGATCGGCTGCCGCGTCTCGGTGGTGACGATGCGCCCGCGCATCGACCGAGTCGCGGGCCAGCTCGCCGCGACGTCCGTCGCACCGCGCTGCGTCGTCACGCCGTGGCGATGCTCGATCGCGCCCGGGCGGGTCATCACGAGCTCGACCGGAGTCTCCTCGGCCACCGCGTCGAAACGGAAGCGGCCGTCGCGATCGGTGAGCGTCGGAGGCACCGCCGGCTCGAGGCGCTGGCGGAACGCCCAGGCGACCGAGAGCCCGACGATCGGTGCTCCGGTCGACTCGTCGGTAACGCGGCCGGTGAGCACCCCGCCGCGCTTCAGCTCGACCGCCGCTTCGCGCCCCGCCGTCACCCACTGTCGGTCGAGGACGAAACCCGTGGTACGGCACACGAGTTCGAGCGGCGTGAACGGCTCGACCGGCCCGAGCTCGAAACGACCGTCCGCGCCGCTTTGTCCGTCCGCGAGCAGCGGACCGTCGAGCACGTAGGCATCGACCGAATCGAGCACGCCGCGCACTTCGAGCCGCGCGTCGGCGACGGGAGCGCCGGAGGCATCGCGGACGACGCCGAAGACGCGGTCCCCGCGCGGCGGCGGCGGTGGCAGCGCTGCCGGCGTGGCGGACGAGGCGACCGCTCCGCCCGCTGACGGCTCCGCCAGAGTGCGCACGGCCTCAGGCGACGGCGACGCGTCGTCGGCCCGGTGGGCGGATCGGCTCGCGACGGCTGCCCTGTCGACCGCTGGTGGCGCGTCGACACCACGGCGAAGGTTCCACGCGACCCATGCTCCGCCGGACACCAGCAGCAGCGCCGCGAGCGCCCGGACCAGGCGTCGGCTGAACCACGCAGCGACCGCCGGGAGCATCGCCACGCCCACCGCCCCAGCGGCCGTCGCCTGCCGAAGCATGCGCTCGCGCAGTCCGTCGACGCCAATCCCGAGCGACTCGACGCGCGACACAAGCCACGGCAGCGACATCGCCCCCACCGCCATCCGTCGCCGCAGCTGATCGAGCGCCCGGTGCAGTTGCACGCGCACCGCGCCGGCGCTGCGTCCGAGGCGCAACGCGATCTCGGCTGGCGCCAGCACGTCGCACAGCGCGAGCCGCGCGACCGCGCGGTACGGCTCGCCGAGCGTGTCGATCGCCTCTGCGACGCGCTTGGCAAGCTCGCGTTCCTCCGGCGCCAGCGGTGGCCGCGGATCGGCGAGAGACGCCAGTGCGGCCGCCGTCTCGAAACGGCGGCCGTCGCGCCGTGCGCGGCGCGCCTGGTTCGCGAGCACGCCGAGCAACCACGGAAGGAGCAGCCGCCGCTCGTCGAACCGGCCCTTGCCTTCGAGCAGCACGAGGAAGGTCGCCTGGACCAAGTCCTCCGCTGCGGCAAGGTCGTTCGCGACGTGGCAGGCGACGCGCAGCAGGGTCGGCGCCGTACGGTCGAACAGCTCACCGAGCGCGGTGCCGTCCCTGGCGCTGCGGAAACGCCGGTAGATCTCTTCGAGCGTTTCGGGGGTCGTCATGCCGCCCATTGCCACCTCAGGTGCGCAGCGTTACAGGCGAGCCACACGCCGGATCCTCGCAGCGCCACGATCACGGCGGTCGGATGTCCTCCTCACGGTGCCCCCGGTCCCGCTGCAGCACACGGTGCGACCGAAAGGCTGCCGACCCCCTCACTCCGCGCCACGAGATTCTTGACCTGTGTTCAACCTCTCGCCACCGCCAACACACGTCGAGTTCACTACGAGAAGCAACCGAACGTCGTGGCGTAGTTCAGCGCGGCCGCTTGCCCGCGCTCTCCTCGGCCGCCTTGACCCATTTCTCCACCGCTGCGTCGATGACCTTCGCGCCTGGAGCGGCGACCCACTTGTTCCGGATCACACCCTGGTCATCGATGAGATAGAGCGTCGGCGTGCAGAGAAGGCTCCACTGCCGGGCGATCGCGCCCGCGCCGGCTTGACCCGGATCCGCGAAGGAGCGCCACGTCAGGTTCTCCTTCGTCATCACCTTTCGCAGCTCCTCGACCGTACAGCCGCCGACGTTGACGCCGATCAGCGCGAAGGGGTGTCCTTCCATCCTCGTCACGAGCGACCGCTCGTGGGGCCATGCGGCCCGTCAGGTGAGTCAGACCTGGCTCCAGAAGTCGAGCAGCACCACCTTGCCGCGCTCGCCGCTGAGCTTGAAGGAGACGCCGTCCTGTCGCATCAATTCATCGATGTAGTCGTGGCCGAACAGCTCCTTGAATTGCCGGGCCGCCTCCGGCTGCTCCTTCAGCAGCTCGATCCTCTGCGAGCGGTGGTTCAGGAAATGGGCCAGCGAGAGGACGGCCACCGCCTTCACTGCCGGCTGTGGATTCGACTTCGCGACCGCGCGCAGGAAGGTCTCGTACTCCTTGCAGAAGCCCCACGAGAGGCGCTGGCAGAGCGGCCCGAGCTCCTTGCTCTCAACGTGGTCACGTTGCAGGAGCGCGAGCGCGCGCGCGACCGCATCGTTCTTGCCGACGAGCTCGACCGGCCACGGCGTCGTGTTCACCTGCCACACCGCCTGCGTCAGAACCTCCCGGGCGATCGGATCGGTGGGGTACTTCTCGGCTAACGCCACGAATCGCAGCGCGACCTCGTTGCGGACCCTGTAGGCGTGGCCGACGAACTGGATCCGCTCCTCGTCAGACAGGACCCTGCCAGGCGATTCGACCTCGCACGCCTCGAGCAGCTTCTGGTACTGCTCCGCGGGAGTTGCGGGAACATCCTGCGCGTCGACGTGCCGCACCACGCAAAGCCCGACGGCAAGCACCACGATCCGCCCGACTAGTCGACGCATGGATGACTCCCTGGACTGCTCCTCGCCACGACATTGTGGGCTTTCCGTGCGAGTTCTCGACACGGCCAGGACGCCCGACGAGGGACGCCCCGTCTTTCCAGAATGCTTGCCCCACTTCTCCGTCGCGCCTGCCTGACTCGTCACGTTCTGGTCACAACGACCGCGTCGGGCCCATGAAACGAAAAAGGGCGAACACGCGTGAGTCCGCGTTCGCCCTGGGGGTTCTCGTTGGTAGCGATGGCAGGCGCGGCAGAAGGTGAGCTTCGAGAGGGCGAGGAGGCACTCCTGCTCGTCGAGACCTTCGCCTACGGGAATCGGGACAGCCTTGCCGAGCATGGGTTCGAGGTTGACGAGTGGACGCAGTACGAAGGCGTCGAGGCAGAGGCGAAGCTGGTTCGCCGTCCGCCCCTCGCCTGCGTCGCCGGTGCGCCCTGACGCGCGCGACGCCCGGCCCTGCGAGCGTCCGGGACGTCGATCCGATCCCGGCTCCGAAACAGCCGTGCCGGTGTAACCACCCTCGATTCGCACTCGTCCTGTCGGCGCAATGGAAGAGCGCGAAGCGGTCCCACGATGTCTGCGGGACAGCGGGGGGTATCGCCGGCGCGAGCCGGAGAACTCCCTGCTCTACCGTGTCGTCGCCACGCACCTTGACGTCTTTCTCGCGCGCGCGGCCGATCTTGCTGACGGCTCGGGGCTGCCAGCGTTCGTCGAGCGCGAGCTCCGAGCCTTCCTGAAGTGCGGGATCCTGGAGCACGGCTTCGTGCGCGTCCACTGCGACGCCTGCGGCAAGGACGCCCTGGTCGCGTTCAGCTGCAAGGGACGCGGGTTCTGTCCGTCCTGCGGCGGACGCCGCATGGCGGCGACCGCCGCGCACCTCGTCGATCGCGTGCTGCCGCACGTCCCCGTGCGGCAATGGGTGCTCTCCCTTCCGATCCGGCTGCGATACCAGATCGCCTTCGACCGCGAGCTGTGTCGCCGCGTCCGCAACCTCTTTGTGCGGGGCGTGCTTGGATGGATGCGACGGCGCGCACTGCACGCAGGAGTGCCCTACCCCGAGGTCGGCGCGGTGACCGCGGTGCAGCGCTTTGGCAGCGCCATGAATCTCAATGTTCACTTTCACACGCTGGTGCTCGATGGCGCGTTTCGCAGCGATCTGCGCGGCGGGCTTCACTTCGTGGCGCTCGATGCACCCGCGGAGGCCGAGCTCGCGCGACTGCTGACCAGCATCCGTTCACGCGTACAGACCCTGTTGCGGCGCCGTGGACTTCTCCTCGAGCCGACTGACGACTTCGACCTGCACGACGCGTCTTCCTCGCCGGCTCTCGCCGCCTGCACCGCGGCCTCCCTGGTGCATCGAGTAGCTCTCGGTTCTCACTCCGGTCAGCCGATCCCGCGTCGGCGGCAGCGGCAGCGCGAGCGAGCACGGCCATGTACCACTCCAAAAGAGGGGTGCGTCGATCTCGACGGTTACTCGCTCCACGCGAATGTCCGGGTCGCCGCGCGCGATCGGGGGCGGCTGGAGCGACTCGCCCGCTACCTCGTGCGACCGGCCATCTCCGATGCACGCCTTGCGCTCACGGAGGACGGCCGGATTGCGCTCGAGCTCAAGACCCCGTACCGCGACGGGACCACCCATTTCGTGCTCGACGCGATGACCTTTCTCGAGCGTCTTGCCGCGCTGGTGCCGCCGCCTCGTGCTCACCTCGTGGTGTATCACGGCGTCCTTGCCTCGGCGGCCGCCATCCGGCACCACGTCGTGCCGCACCCGCCCGCTGGCGCCGCGGCGGCCGGTACGTCCGTGAACCAGGATGATCACGCGACCGCGGAGCATGCGCAGCCCACGGCGGATGTGACCGAAGCGACCCGTGCGGTGCATTCCCGAAACTACACGTGGGCGGAGCTGATGAAACGCGTGTTTCTCTTCGACGTCCTTCGGTGTGACTGCGGCGGGTCGCGCCGACTGATCGCGACCATCACCGATGCAGCCACGATCGCCCGCATCCTGCGCTGCCTTGGCCTGCTCGGGTCCTCCCCCGCTCGCGGCCCACCCCAAGACGTAGCTACCGCGTTATGCGCATCGCCGGCGCCTCACTCCAGCGAGCCCCGAGTCGTCCTCGACTGACGGGCCCGATGCTCCACGCGGTCGCCGCGACCTTGATCGGTTTCCGATCCAAAAAACACCAAAACCGTCCACGGCCTAAGGCGCTTTCCGACCGCCCAGGCATCCTGACACCCCCCGGAACACCCACGGCGCCGCCCCCAGGAGGACGGAAACTCGCAGTTGATTTCCCTATGCGCAGGCCGTGAACGCGCGGGTCGAGAAGATGAGTGGCGGAGCGGGCATGTCCAGCATGGGGCACGGCGGCTCCTCGATGGACGACGGCAAGACCGGCGGCGGCTTCCGCGTGCTCGACACCAACCCCGAATGCG
>CAYRQC010000439.1:0-4544 GCA_964426265.1 uncultured Phycisphaerales bacterium
CCGGTCGCGGCTGCTCGATCTGCGCCTCGCGCTCGCGGCGCAAACGCAACAGTTCGGCGAAAGTGCACGCGAGCTCGAAGGGCTGCGCTCGCAGATCGAGGTGACCAAGGCCGACCTGCGCGAGCAGCTGCTGCGGCTGCACACAGTGCTGACTGCGGCCGAAGCGCGGCTGCGCGAGGAGCTGCGCGCGACGGAGCGCGAGCGCGCGACGTTCGATCCGCTGGTCGCCGAGCAGGTGCAGGTCAAGGCCAACTTCGATCTCTACTCGCAGAAAGCCGAGGAGGAGCGCGTCTACCAGGCGATGGACGCCGACCGGATGGTGAGCGTCCGCGTGATCGAGCGGCCGGCGATGCCACAGAAGCCGTTCTTCCCGAATGCCTTCATCCTGGCGCTGCTCGGCCTGGTGCTCGGCGTGCCGGGCGCGATCGCGGCGGCGCTGCTGCGTGCCTATCTGGTCGGCCGCGTGGCCACCGTGCAGGATGTCGAGGAGAAGCTGCGTGTGGCGGTGCTGGCGTCGGTCGCGAAGCCGCGGCCCTGGCACAACGCCGAGCAGCGCGCGGCGGCGATGGGGGATGCGGCGCGGTTGGTGCTTGCGGCGCTCGAGCGGAGTGGCGGAGGCCACGGCAAGAGTCGCGGTGAGCGGGTGGTGGGCGAGCGAGTGTTGCACGTTGCCGCGGCATCGGCGCGCGAGGGCGCGGCGAGCTTTGCGGCCGCGCTCGCGCGAGCGGCTGCGGACGCAGTGGCCGAACGAGCGGCGGGTGCGACGATCGGCGGAGCAACGGGCGGAGCCATCGGGGACGATCGGCCGGTCGCGCTCGTGCTGCTCGGCGAGCGACCGGACTCGCGGCGCAGCGGCGCGGCCAACGTCGTCGAACTGCTCGAGACTGGCAATCCGGCCTCGGATACACCCAACGTCACACTCTTCGACCTCAGCGAGCAGCGGCTCGCGGCACTGCCCGAGCTGATCGCACAGCTTCGCGAGAAGAGCTCGCGAGTGATCATCGCCGGCACGCCGCTCTGCGGTCGCGGCGATGGCGCGCGCCATGTCAGGTTCGCCGATCTCTCGCTGTTGGTGCTCGGCGCCGGTCACGTCCACTTCGAGGTGGCGCGCCGGGCGGCCGATCTCTTGAAGCGCGAGGCCAACCACTTCGCGGGCGCGGTGCTCACTGGGCGGCAGGAGCCGGTCCCGGGCCTCGTCTATCGCTGGATCTGAGGCGCGCGCCGTGGCGCGAGCTGGAACGCCGCCGACACTGCCGCCGACACCGCCGCCGGCAACCCGACGCGCGAGCACACTCGGCCGGATCGCCGGTCGCAGGCCGATCGGCTCACCGGTGCCGATGATGCTGTTGTTGCTCGCCGCCGGGATCGCGGCGTGCCTGGTCGCGTGGTCGGCCGCGTTCGGCGTGAAGTGGGAAGGCGTGGCGCTCCTCTCCATCCTCGCGGCGGCGGCGGGAGCGGCGTGGCTCAACGTCGTCGATCGCTTTCTCGACTTCGTCACCTGGCTCATGGTCTTCTGCGCGCCGATCACGCTCGACGTCGAGCTCTTCCACCGGATCGGCGAGGACCCGATCGTCAACCTCTGGCCGGCGTCGCCGACGCTCGCCGTACCCGACTTGCTCTGTTACTTGCTCTACCTCGCGTGGGGCCTCGAGATCGTGCAGCGGCGCGCCGATCGGACGCCGCGGCTCGGTTGGACCGCGCTGTGGGCGTGCGGCCTGCTCGCCGCCGGCGCCGCGTCGATCGCCGTCTCGCGCGATCCGACCAGCTCGCTCATCGAGTGGTCGCACACCGTCCACTATGTGTTGATCTTCATCTACTTGAGCAAGCGGGTGAGCAACCGCGTCTTGCTGCAATGGCTGCTGATCTCGATCGCGTTCCAGTGTTGGATCAACGTGCTGGTTTCCACGTTGCAATACACGACCAAGTCGAGTCTCGGTCTCGACTTCCTCGGCGAGCGAGCGTCGGTGAAGACCTTTGACACACCGGACGGGGCGGAGGCACGCGCCGGCGGCTTGATGGGCCATCCGAACAACCTGGCGCTCTACTTCGTGCTGGTCGGGCCGATCGCCATGGCGAAGGTGCTCGAGTACGGCCTGAAGCTCCCGATGCGGCTGTTCTGGATCGTGACGCTGTTGCTGACCGAGTTCGGGCTGCTGATCACCTTCTCGCGCGCCGGGTGGCTCTGCTCGGCGACCTGCGCGTTGATGATCTTCCACGCCTCGCAGCGGCGGCGCGGGCGGCCGTGGCTCATCAGCTTCGGGCTGCCGGTGCTGGCCGGGATCATCGCGTTCGTGATGCTCTTCTTCCTGTGGAGTGACTTCCAGCAGCGGCTGACCGCGGAGGACTACGGCTCGACCGAGACCCGTTGGCAGCAGTTCCGGACCGCGCTCAACGTGATCCAGCACCTCTGGTGGTGTGGCACCGGCATCGGCGCCTACACCGAAGGCGCGTGGCGTTTCAACGAGGGCTTTGGCGACGCGCGCAACGTCCTCTACCGAGTCCACAATGGCTCCCTGTTGGTCACCGCCGAGCTTGGCATCTGGGGCGGCATCGCCTACCACGCGTGGGCCTTCCTGATCGCCAAGCGCGGTTGGCAGCTCGTGCGCACGCTGCGCGACGAGGAGCTCTGGACCATCGCGCTCGGCTGTTTCTGGGGTCTCGCCGGCTGGTTCGCGAAGAGCATGTACAACGTCCACACCCCGCTCGCCGACGTGAATCTGTGGTATGTCGCCGCGCTCCTCCTGATCGTCGCCAACTGCGCCAACCGCTCGAACGGTGCCTGGCCCAAACCCACCGGGTCTTCGGTGCCAGGCCAAGACCAGTCGGGTGACGGCTGGCCACGTGACGGGTTTGTGCCTGGCACCGATCCAGGCACCGATCCACCAAGTGCGCCGGATCGATCGCGATGATCGTCGTGCCGTTGGCGGAAGCGCTCGCGGGGCGCGGCGAGGAGTGGGCGCGGCTGATCGCAGCGGCGCCGGAGGAGACGTTCTTCCAGCGCGGCGAGTGGCTCGCTGCGTGGACGGCCCATCCAACGGAGCGGCGCGAGCTGCTTCTGGCGTTGGTCGAGGAGCGCGGTGCGCTGGCGGCCGGGCTGCCGTTGCAGATCGGGCTCGGGCAGATCGGCCGCTGGCGATTGAAAAAAGTCGAGATCGCGGGCGCGCCGTGGCTCGATCGGGTCGAGGTGGTGCGGGTCAGCGACGCGGCAGGGCAGGCGCTGCTCGCCGGTCTTCTCGACTGGCTTGTGCACGAGCGGAAGGGCTGGACGGTGTTCGACCTGCGCGAGGCGGCGCGGGGCGGCTTCGCGATCGAGACCCTCGCGCGCCTCGCCGCCGAGCGCCGACTGCGCGTCGAGCGGCGGGTCTGCTCGCGAGCGCCGTGCTTCGATATCGCAGCCAACGGACCGCGCGCTCCGTCCGCGAACCTCCGCAGCCAACTGAGTCGCGGCAGCAAGCGGCTCGCGGAAGTCGGCCGCGTCGCGATCGAGTTCGTGAAACCAACCGTGGCGGCTTTGGCCTCGCTGCTCGCCGAGTGCGCCGACGTCGAGCGCGCGAGCTGGAAGGGACGCACGGCGAGCGGGATTCTCGCGATCCCGGCGCGCGCGGCGTTCTTCCACCCGCTCTTCGCCGCGCTCGCCGCCACCGAGCGCCTCGCGATCGGCACGCTGCGCATCGACGGCCGCTTGCACGCCTACCACCCCGGCTTCCTGCACGGCGGCCGCTTTCTCTCCTACAACCTCGCCAACCACGCCGAGCATGAGTCACACGGCCCGGGCACGGTGTTGTTGCAAGGGATGATCGAGCGTGCGCACGAGCTCGGCGTGACAGTGTTCGACGCCTCGCGCGGTGAGATCGATCGGCCACATCTGTTGCAACGCTACGGAGGTGGCGCACGCGAGCACGAGCAACTGCTCATCTGGCGACCCGGCGCGCGTGGCGCGGCGATTCATCTGGCGCGGACGCGGGTGTTGCCGAAGCTGCGCGGGCTGCGGCGCAACCAGGCGACGAAGCCGTGACGGTGCCGACGCCTGCATCAGACCGTTCCGCGGCGCTGCCACTCGTCGCCCATCTGATCCGAACCTGGATCGCGCCGTCGGAGACCTTCATCCATGGGCAGGTAGTTGGCGCCGCACGCACGCGGTCACTCGTGCTCGCTCGCCACGAGCGCGCGGCGCCAGGACTGCCGCTCGGCGAGTGGCCGCTCTGGCGGACCACCGATGGGCTGGGTGCCACCGCGCGCGTCGCGGCGGACCTCGCCTATCGCTTTCACCATCTCACGGCGGCGCAGGCCACGGCGTCGGCTCACCGCCTCACCGATGCCGGTGTGGCATTGCTGCACGCGCACTTCGGCACGGATGCCGCCTTCTTCGCGCCGCTCTGGCGTCGACTCGCGATGCCGCGCGTGGTGTCGTTTTATGGATACGACGCCACGAAGACGCCGCGCCGGATGCTCGGGCTCGGACGGCGTTATCTCGCGCCGATCTGGTCGGCGTTCGACGCGTTCCTGGTCCCGTCGCAGGACATGGCGAGCGACGTGCTCGCGCT
>CAYRQC010000440.1:0-13144 GCA_964426265.1 uncultured Phycisphaerales bacterium
CGCTGATGGCCGTGGCCGCGGCGGTGGTGGTGCGGATGGTGGGCGCGGGCAGCGGCGGGTCGCTCACGGCGCGGCGAGCCGGAGCGCTTGCGATCGTGCTTGCTCTGCTCCTTCTCGGCTGGAGCGACCGCACCGCGCTGATCGTCGTCGGCGAGCGCTTGGGGCACGCCGCCTGGCGGAGCTATGCCGAGCTTGCGGTCGTCGGGTGTGGTTCGTTGCTGGTGGCAGCCGCGGTTGCGCGACTCGCCGGGTGGCTTGCCGAGAGCGAGCCGGACGATCAGCGCGCGTCGGGGGCGGCGGTCGCCGGGGCGTGGCCGCTGTTTTGGCTCGCGATGCTGTTGTTGCTGGCGTGGCAGGGGAGCGGCGTCTACGGAGTGGCGCTCGCGGCGTTGGCGGTCGTCACGGCGGGCGCGCTCGCGCGGCCGATCGTCGAAGGCGTCGTCGCTGCCGATGCTGCACGCCTCGCGATCGAGTGTGAGCTGCCGCTCGACGCCGAGCAGCGCACCGAACGGCTCGCCGCCGACCTCCACACCTTGGAGCGACCGCACCGCCTCTCCCGCTGCTTTCGCGACGCCGTGCTCGCCTGGAGCGGCTGGCTCCTGTTGACGGTCGGCTCCGGTGGCGCAGCGGTCCGCGGTTTCGCCGCCGGCGGTGCGGTCGCGGACGGCGCGGCCCTGCTGCTCGGCGCCGTCGTGGCGCTGGCGCTCGCGGCGTTGCTTCGCAAGGCCACCACCGCGGGCGCCATCTCGACGCGATGGGGACTGCGCGCGATGATCCCGCCCGCGTTTTTGGCGACCGCGCTGCCTTGCGGGGTGGCGCGACTCGCCGCCGCGCAAATGGCTCCGGCGCTCGCCGGCGTGCTCCTGGTGAGTCTGCTGCTGGCTTGGCCGGCCACGCTTGGCGCCCCCGAATCAGGCTCTGGAGCAGCCTACGGGGAGCGTCGCGCGTGGCGCCGCCCTCCGCCCACAGCGGCCGCGGGGCTGCTCTTGTGGGTGCAGTGGATGGTGCTCCTCGCCCTCGCGCTCACACAGCTTTGCGCGGCGTGAGCGCGGGTGGATCGAGGCCATCGTGGGGTGTGGCAGGGTGGATCGCAGCATCGTGGATTGCGGCAGAGCGGCATAGTGGTCGCGCCATACACCGGCGGGGTCGCCCGCCAAGCTTCTTCTCAAAAGGCAGGTTGGATTGGATTCGCTCGAGCTTGCTCACCTCTGCTCCGACATCGCGATCGACAAGAAGTGCGAGGACATCCTCCTGCTGGACGTCTCCCAGCGCACGGTGATTGCCGACTTCTTCGTGATCGGTACGGCGAAGAATCGCCGGCAACTGCGCGCGGTGGCGGAAGGGATCGCCAAGGACGCCGCGAGCGCCGGCCGCAAGCCGCGCCACGTCGAGGGCAGCGGCGGCGACCGCTGGGTGCTGCTCGATCTCGGCGATGTCGTCATCCACATCTTCGACGCTGACTCGCGCACTCACTACGACCTCGAGTCGCTGTGGGCCGATGCCATCCGCGTTCCGTTGCGACGCCGCCCGGCGCGCGTCTCTTCTTGAGCTAATGAACCACCGGGCGAGGGGCGCCGGAACAGCCGCAAGCGGTGAACGGTCGAAGGAGGGATGAACGACGGCAGCGTCGTTGGCGCGGGCGAGCCGCGCTCTTTCGGCGGCGGAGTGCTTCATGAACGGCAGCGGACGGGGCGGTCCTCTCGAGCCGACCCTCGAGCCAGTGATCATCGAGCGGGTGGCGCAGGCGATCCTCGACGCGTTCGATCCGCGCTGCGGTGGCTTTGGCACCGGGCAGAAGTTTCCCCATCCCGAGGTGCTCGACTTCGCGCTGCTCTACGCCGAGAAGAGCGGCAACCCCGCGTTCCGTGAGATCGCGCAGAAGTCGCTGCTCGAGATGGCGCAGGGCGGCTTGTGCGATCCGGTCGAAGGCGGCTTCTTCCGCTACTGCGCGACCCGCGACTGGCGCCAGCCGTGCACCGAGAAGCTGCTCGAGACGCAGGCCGGACTGCTGCGCAACTACCTCGAAGGGTGGCAGCTCTTCGGCCGTCCGGAGCTGCGTCAAGCCGCGTTGCGGACCCTCTCCTACGTCGAGCACGTCCTGCGTGACCCGGAGACCGGCGGCTGGTTCGCGAGCCAGGAAGCCGATGACGCCTACTACGCGCTGCCCGAGACTCTGCGCGCCGATCGCAAGCCGCCGCGCGTCGAGCGGACGATCTACGCCCGCTCGCTCAGCACGGCGATCTCGGCGCTACTGAAGGCGGGCGCGGTGCTCGGCGACGAGACGGCGACGCGCCATGCGCTCGAAGGCGCGCGTTTCCTGGTCGAGACGCTCTGGAGCCCCGGGAAAGGGGTCTACCACGCATTCGACGGCAGTCGGCAGATCCTCGGTCTCGTTGTCGACCAGGTCTTCGCGCTGCGGGCGTTGCTGCACGTCATCCAGTTCACGGGGGAGAACCGCTACCTCACGGTGGTGGAGGATCTGCTCGCGACGCTGTTGCCCAAGCAATCGGCGCGGCACGGTGGCTTCTTCGACGTGCGGGAGGATGACTCCGGCTTCGCCCAGGTGCGCGCCCGTCACGCGACGCTGCTGGAGAACGGGCTGCTCGCCGAGGCGTTGGTGCGCGCCGCTTGCCTGCTCGCCAAGCCGGAGCACCTCGCACTGGCCACGCGGACGCTGCTCGCCTTCTCGAAGGACTATCCGCTCTACGGCTACTGCGTGGCGGAGTACGCGCGCGCGGTCGAGCTGGTCTTGCATCCGCCGCTGCGGGTGATCGTGGTCGGGAGCGCCGCGGCGCCCGAGCGCGCGGCGCTGCTCGACGTGGCGCGCCGCACCTACATGCCGAGCAAGCTCGTGCTCGCCCTCGACCCGCAACCCGACGTCGAGCTGCTCGCTCGCCATCACTTCGAGCCGGCCGCGGAGCCGGTCGCCCACATCGTGATCGAGGGTGGCCCGGCAGTGCAGGTCCGCGATCCGGCGGAGCTGCCGGCGGCGATGGCGCAGGCGGAGGCGTTGCGCTCCCGCGCGCGCTGAGACCCCGTTCGGTCGTCGAGTCACCGCCGCGGAGTCAGCGCCGCAGACGTCGCGCTCGCGGTCACTTCTTCGGGAGCTCGCTTCGGAGCACTTCGGCGATCCGATCCGCGACGAGCTCGCAGCCGTGCCGATTGAAGTGGCAGCACGAGTCGGTGTAGAGCGTCGCGGTCACGTCGACGAAGGCCATGCTCAAGTCGTGAAACGACTCGCCTTCGAGCGCGAGACGCGCTCCGGATTCGCGCAGCCGCGGATAGCCGGCCACGACGCCGGCGCGAAACGGATGGTCGGCGGCCCAGCACTTCTCCCGCTCCTCCGCGGAAAGCGGCTTCGAGCCTTCGACGCACTGGTTGGGCTGCAGGAAGTGGAAGTAACGGATCCCGTTGGCACGGCAGAGCTCGCCGAGCACACGAGAACTCCGCTCCCAAGTGGTGACGAGGTCGTCCATCGTCTGCATCGCGTCGTGGCCGTCGTAGTCGGGTCCCTGCGTGAGGAAGGACGGCGTCGTCGACGGCCGCCGGCGCAGCTTCGCGGCGGCTTGTTCGATCTGGCGTTGGAAGAGGTGATCGCGCGCCCGCCAGAGGAGGTTGGCCGTGACCGACCAGCGCACGAACTCGCTGGTCGCCGCCTCGGCCCACGCGATACGCGCGCCCCCGAGGAGACTGAGCCGTCCGAGCACGAGCCGCGTCGCCGCGTCGGGCACCGGCTCGACACGAGCGGCCCAGCGACGCGGATACGCAGGAAAGGTTCCAAGCAGGCCGTTCTCGGGAGCGTGCAGGGCAACCTCGTTGAACCCGTCGAGGTTGATCAGCAGGTCGAGCTCGCCGCCGATCGAGAGCAACCAACCGAGTGCCATCATCTGCTGCGGTTGCTTCCAGCCACCGGCGGCAGCGACGACGAAACGGACCTCGCGGTGTTCCGCGAAGCTCATCGAGCGGATTGCGTCGGCCAGGCGCTTCGCTCCCTCCTGCGAGAAGAGGAAGGCGACCGAGCCCCCGAACAACCCGACCAGCAGCGTGTCGGGCGAGCGGCGCGGGCCCGGCATCCCGCACTCCTCGATCCGCAGCGTTGGCACTGCGTCGGGCGGTCGCTCCTGCGCGTGTTCGACATCGAGCGCATAGCCGAGATAGGGATGGAGCACCTCCGTCCCGGATTCGGAGTGCGCTTGCCCTCCCGCGCGAAACGAGTCTGGGAGCGGGGTCGATTCGAGCGCCGCCTGTCGTTCGGCGGCGAGACGCGCGAACGTGAACGCCCTTCCATCGAGCACCTGGAACGCGACGAGCGCGCCGATCTCCGCCAACCCGCCGAGCAGCACCACGAGGATCAACGAATAGAGCCATCGCCGTGATCCACGGCCCCGCGGCAGGCGAGCCGTCACGCGCTCGAGAGTGGTGTGCACGGGTTCGGCCATGTGCGGAGGCGAGTTCCAATCCACCATCACGGGATTGCGTGCCGTCGCGAAAGCAACCACGAGAGCCTAGCCGCAATGCCAATCACCGGTGCGCCCGGCCGTGAGCTCCCATCTCCACGACGGCATTGCGAGACTCGCCGTGCGGTGGCACCCCGAAAAAGTTTTTTGGGAGTGCCCTGTCACCACCGACGTCGGCGTACGTCTTGGCCGTCGCGATGACCCACAACCCTCACGACCACCTCGTACGCGCGATCTTCGGTTGTCCGGCGCATGCCGCGGGAGAGCTGCGGGCCGTACTGCCGCCACCACTGCTCGCCAAGCTCGATCTCACGACCTTGACGCTGGTATCGGGAACCTTCATCGATGCCAAGCTGCGGGATCGTGAGACCGACCTCCTCTTCACCGTTCGCGCGATGGTTGGTACCGAGTGGCTCGTCTACCGGCTGCTCGAGCATCAGAGCAGCGTCGACTCGTGGATCCCACTCCGGTTGCTCGAGTATCAGCTCCAGATCTGGGAGCGCTGGAGGAGTGACCATCCGGGGGCGCGGCGGCTGCCGCGGATCGTGCCGGTGGTCCTCTACCATGGCGAGCGCGCCTGGATCGGCTCCACGCGATTCGGCGATCTGCTCGATCGCTTTGATCCCGGAAGCGGTGTCAACGAGGGCGATGGCGACGTCGACGAGAGTGGTGAGCGAGCAGCAGCGGAGCTGCGCAGCCTCTCCGTCGACTTCGGCTTCATCCTCGACGACCTGACACGCTGCCCCGACGAGAAGCTGCTCGAGCGAGCGCTGGATGCCACTGCGCTGCTGACCCTCCTCTTCCTCAAGCACGCGCCGGCCGCCGAGGACCTGTGCGAGCTGTTGTTGTCTTGGGTCTGGCTGATGAACGCGGCGGCGCGCGGACCGGATGGCCGCAAGGCTCTGGAGCGGCTGTTTCGCTATCTTGCACTGGTCAGCAAGCGCATCAGCCCCACGTTCGTGAAGGAGAAACGCGTGCCTCGCCTTGACGATGAAAACGCCCGCGAAGCGGGGCTGACACTTGCAGAACAGTGGATCGAGGAAGGTCGCGAAAAGGGCCAACTGCAGGGCCGCCGCGACCTGCTCCGTCACCAGCTCGAGCGGCGCTTTGGTGAGCTGCCGCGGTCGGCAATCGAGCGCGTCGAAGGTGCGTCAGCGGAGCAGATCGATGGCTGGGCCGTGCGGATCTTCGAGGTGGGCTCGCTCGCGGAGCTGTTGATTCCTTGAGGGCTGCGCCGCCCGTCACGGCGTGAGCAGCCGCTCCGCGAGCAGGTGCACCGCGGCGCGGTTCGACTCGCCGTTCGGGTGGGCGTCGAGGATGCCGACCCAGAAACGTTTGAGATCCTCGTCAGGCTTGAAGGCATCGGAGAGGCGCACACACGGGATCACGAGGGTCTCGCAGAGCTGCACGCACTCGTCCTCGATCGGGCGGAACGGATTCTGGTCGATCCGCACCATGTAGGGATAGATCGCGACCCGGAAGTCGAGCGACCGGTCGCGGCAGAGCTGTTGCATCTCGGTGAGAGCGCGGCGCAGCCGCTCGCTGCCGGCGCGCGCGTGTTGACCCAGGATCGACTCGACGTAGCCGCCAAGCTTGAAGCCCATCCCGCGCAGCAGACCGCTCCCGCAGTTGTTCACCATCTGCAGCAGCGGCGAGCCGAACCGGTAGTCGGCACAGGCGTCGACCATGGCGTCCGCGGGGATGACGCTGGGGCGCAAGGAGCTGGTCACGTCGTTCGCGACCATGATCCAGATCACGCGCGTCGGCTCGAGCTCGAGCGCCACCTCACGCAGCAGCACCGCGACGTTGTCGGCGTTGTAGGCGGGCACGCCACAGTTCAGCACTTGGGTCGGGCGGCCGAGACGGGTCAGCTCGCGCTCGAGTTCGGCGGCGATCGTCTCCTCTTCCGGGCAGCCGTTGCCGAACGTGACCGAATCGCCGATCAGCGCGATGCGCTCGACTCCGGCGATCGGTGGCGGGATCTCGGCGCCGCGCAGGCCCGAGCGGTTGATGCGGACCGGCACGCCTTTGTAGGTCGTCGTCCGTCCGGGACAGAGCTCGTGGGGGAGCCCCTTGATCGTGCTGGTGCGAAACGGCGTCCGCCCGCACGCGCCGACCTTGGTCCGGAGCCAGAGGTCGGCGACGGCGAGCGTGAGCACCGAGCTGGTGACCGCGAGCAACAGCCGGCCGAGCAAGAGGCGAGCGCGCATGGGCCGGTACGCTATCACGCGCTGCGTTCACGGAACGACGGAGCGAGGGGAGCGGGGCGCACGTTGATGGCGGAACGGTGCGACGCAGGCGCGATCGAAGAGATCGACGCAGGAGTGGTCGAGCCGACCTGGAAGGCCGATCTCCTCCCGGTCCTCGGCTGGCTCCTGGCGGCGGCGGCGCTGCGGTTCATCGGGCTCGGACGCTTCAGCTTGTGGGGCGACGAGTACTACAGCCTCGACAACGCGATCGACCTCTTCTCACCCCGGATGCAGCTCGGCGACTACGCGTTCCTGCCCTTTTTCATGCTCGAGCGATTGGTGCTCGAGGTCAGCGGAATGGCGCACGTCACCGCGCCCGATCCGGTTCGGCTCGCATTCCTCCTGCGCCTGGTCCCGGCGGCGGCCGGATCGATCGCGGTGGCCGCGGCCTATCGCTGCTCGCGCGGCTTCCTGCGTCGCGGCGAGCGCCACGCGCTGGCGGCGCTGCTCGCCTTCTCGCCGTGGTTTCTCCTCTTCTCGCAGATGGCGCGCTCTTACTCACTGCTGCTGGCATTCGTCGTGCCGGCGACCTTCGAGCTGCTGCGCGCGGCGCGCGAGGGCAGTGTCCGCCGCGGGGTCGTCGGAACCGCATGGGCGCTCGTTGCGACGATCACCCACCCGACCGCGGCGCTGCTGCTGGTGGGGCATGTCGCGGCGGCGCTCGTGGCGGCGCTGATGCGGGTGCGACCGTTGTCGCGGGGGCTATTGCCGCCGCTCCTGATGCCGCTCGTCCTGGCGCTGCCGGCGGCGATCTGGCCCGGAGCCGTGCGCGACACGCTCGTCTACAAGCTGCAGGCGCAGGATGCCGGGATCGAGAGCGTCGGCGCGCTGCTGCTCGGCATCGGTTGGAACGTCGGACCGGTGGTCGCGGCGTTGGCGTTGCTCGGGCTCCCGGTGCTCTGGCGGCGCGATCGGGTGGTGGCGGTGTATGTGGTCGTCGGAGTCGCGATGCCGGTGCTGGTGATGATCGGGCTCGCGATGTTCGGAACCTCGGTCGAGCAGCGCTACCTGCTGGCGGTGGTGCCGCTCGCCATGATCCCGGCGGCGCTGTTGATCGGCGAGATCGCCGGCCAGCTGCGGGAGTGCGTGCCGCGGCTCGCGGTGCCGGCGCTCGCCCTGGTCGCCTACACGCCGGGTGTGGTCTCGGAGCTGATCGACGGCAACCGCCACGATCTCGCGGCCGCCGCGGAGCTCGTGCGCTCGCGGCTCGCGGTCGGCGACGGGATCATCTCCGAGACGCACGCCTTGATGCGGCGTTACCTCCCCGCCGACTTCCCGGCCGATCGGCTGCTTGAAGCGCCGCCGCAAACTTCCGATCCGGACCGCGAGCAGCACACCTCGATGTGGAAGAGCTGTCCGCGCATCTGGATCGTGATCCCGGCCGATTTCGAGGAGCACGACCTGACCCACCGCTCGTTCCTGCGTTGGGCGTGGAGCCAGGGTCGACTCGTGCAGGAGATCTGGCACCCGCGCCTCGACTACCACCAGAACCGCTTGTGGGTCTTCCTCGTCGAGCCGGCGCACACCCTCAAGTGGTGGCCGGGATGGCAGGCCAAGGGGTGATCACACCGCATCGGCCGGCAGCGGGATCGCACGGCCGTGCTGCTCGGAGTGGGCGCTGAGCGATCGGACGAGGCGGATCTCGGCCCCGCGGTCCTCGAGCTCGACGAGGGCGAGCAGGTGGTCGACGGTCACCGGCACCGACGAGTCGCCGCTCACCGTCCCGTCGTCGGCGACGCTGTTGGCCGCCTCGACCAGCAGCGACGTGATCCCCTTCTTCTTCAGGAATGCGGAGAGCCACGGCAGCAGCATCCGCGACTCGTTCAGCAGCGGGAAGGCCATCTTGAGGTGGCCGATGCCCCAGAGCACGGAGCGCTCGATGTTGCGGCCGCTCTTGCGGAGCGCCTCGATCTCGTCGTTCAAGTCCTTCATGAACTTGCCGGCCGAGAGGTACTCGGGAGCGAACGCGATCACGTCGAGCCGCTTGGCGCCGTCCTTGAACCAGCGGCGCGCCGCGGCGAGCAGCTCCTCGCGCGTCTCGCGCAGCGAGATCAGCAGCGCGGTCCCCTGGCCCGCAAGCAGGAACTTCAGTGCCAGCCAGTGCGCCGTCGAGGCGCGCCGCGGCGGGCCGATCAAGCCGCTGACCGAGCCGGCGGGAATCTGCAAGTCGGCGATGCCGAACGGGACCGAAGGCGGCGGGTCGGCGCGCTTCGCAGTGCCGTCCTGCTGCGCCTGGTAGTCGAGGTGCGAGAGCAGCGTCGGCACCGACGGATAGACGTGGATGCCGGTCGGCCGCGCGCCGCGCGCGCCGCGCAGCTCTCCTTCGTTGCGGCCGACGATCGAGAAGTGGTGGGTGCCGCGGTAGTAGAACTGGTGGCGCGCCTTGGTGATCTCGATCGACCGTTCCTTGAACTGGTCGCCGACGGGGTGGTAGCCGAGCTGGACGATCACGTCGGCGGCGTACTCGGCGGCGGTGAACGCGGCGCGATCGGCGCTGCCGCCCGGCGTCTCGATGACGAAGATGCCGTGCAGCTGGCGGTCGGCGAGCTGCTGGCGGATCGCCTGGAGGGCGCTGCGCGCCTGCTGGCCGTCGTCGAAGGCGCTGAGCGAGATGTTGTCGATGGCGACGACGCGCGGCCTGAGGTTGGTGCCGATTGGCGCGGCCGCGCGCGCGATGGCGGTGAGATCACGGTCGAGTCGCTGGAAGAGCGCGGCGCTGCTCGACACCAGGTTGCTCGGCGGCTCCCGCAACGATGCGAGCGCGAGGTAGCGCTGCGGCGCGGGTGGCGGCGGCGTGAACTCGTGGATCTGCGCCGCGTGGTCGCCGCTGTCGAGCGTGCCGACGATGCGCTGCCAGTCGGTTTGCAGGCCGTAGAAGTCGAAGTCCTCGCGCAGCTTGGCGTGCAGCTCGCTCGGTGACTGGTCGAGGCTGTAGTAGATGTGACAGGCACCCGGCTCCTCCGCCGAGGCGAGCGTCCGCACCGCGAGCTCGAGTGCCAGGTGTGTCTTGCCGGTCCCTGGCCCGCCGAGGATCACCATGAAGACCGACCCCGGCCGCGGACAGCGCAGCCCCCCTCCCAGCAGCAGGTCGAGGCCATCGATCGAGGTCGGCAGGCGCTGGTAGGCGGGTTCTGCGGGAGGCATGGGCGGGATCTTAGAGCGCATCGGCCCGCAGCGACGCGGTGAGACGCCGGGATGAGCTGCGCCGGCTCGCAGGCCGATGAGATCGCCGAGCGGCCACGCGGGCACCCGCGAAATCCCGCGGTTTCCTGCCGCGGGGCCGCGGCGCATGATGACCGCTCCACCGACCTCCATGAGCGCACCGACGCCTTGAGCTACCGAGACATCATCGTCGCCGTCACCGTGCTGGCGCTGCTGCCGAAGGCGTTCACCAAGCCGTTCTTCGGGCTGCTGCTCTACACGTTCCTGGCCTACATGCGGCCGCAAGATCTCTGCTGGGGGTTCGCGAAGCCGATCCGCTACTCGTTCTACTGCGCGCTGCTCATGTACTCGGGCTGGTTCGTCCACGAGACGCGCAAGTTCACCCGCTGGTCGACACCGACCCGCTGGCTGCTCGCGTTCATCGTCTGCCTCACGATCTCGCTGATCAACTCGAAGAACCGGAACGTCGAGGATCGCCAGTTCGAGAAGTACTTCGATCTGCTGAAGGTCTTCCTGGTCACCTTTTTCACGGTCGGCATGGTCGACGACAAGGACCGGCTCCGGAAGATCCTCTGGGTCATCACCCTCTCGTTCGGGTTCTTCGGCGTGAAGTACGGGCTGCACGGCGTGTTGCGCGGCGGCCGCATCCTGCAGGGACCGGGCGGGATGCTGCTCGACAACAACGACCTCTCGCTGGCGCTGGTGATGACCATGCCGCTCCTCTTCTTCATGGGGCGAAACGCGGACAAGCGCTGGCAGCGGCGCCTCTGCAATGTCGCGGTCGCGCTGACTTGCGTGGCCATCGTCTGCACGCTCTCGCGCGGCGGCTTCCTCGGCATGTGCCTCGCGGCGCTGCTGATCTTCAACAAGCTGAGGCGCAGCCTGCTCCCGTGGTTCTTCGCGGGCGCGATCGCGTGCGCCGTCCCGTTCGTGCTGCCCGACGATGCCAAGGAGCGTCTCGCGACGCTCCAGGCGCCGGAAGAGGATGGCTCCGCCGCCGGCCGCCTCTACGCCTGGAAGGTCGGCCTCAAGATGGTCACCGCCAACCCCTTCTTTGGCGTGGGGTTCGAGGGCTTCATCTCCAACTTCCGGCGCTTCGACCCGATCCAGACCCGCGGCAACCGGGTCAAGAGCATCCGCGTGGCGCACAACACCTACATCCAGGTCTGGGCGGAGCTCGGGACACCGGCGCTGATCTGCTTCCTCGGGATGATGGTCTCGGCGCTGCTCTGCCTGCGGCGAGCGCGGCGCGACCTGCAGGCGCGGGCCGGGCCGCAAGTGCTCATCGACTACACGAACATGGTCGAGATCAGCCTGATCTGTTTCATGTTCGGCGCCAACTTCCTCAATCGAGCCCACTTCGACCTCACCTACCACCTGGTCGCACTCTCCGCGGTGATCGGATTCGTCGTGCGCGACGAGCTCGCCAAGCTCGCGCCCCCGCTCGTGGTGAGCCGCCCGTCGTTCGGCCCGGTGGAGCGGGGAGCGCTGGCGTCGTCCATGTGAGGCGCGGTCTTGAGCCGCCGGTGGTCCGCTGCCGATCCTCCCGGACAGGGGAGGCGGGAGGAGTGACCGCGTGGGACTGCGCCGGCTCGTCGAGGATCGCCGTTCGCTGCTGTGTCTCTTCGGTGCGGCGGCGCTGGCGGCGGCAGCTCTCCTGATCTCGCGTTCGGCGCGGGTTGCGGAACCGGCGGCGGTGAACCACGCCGCGCCTTCGACGCCGATCGCCGATCCGGCGAGCTCGACGTTCCGGATCAGCTCACGCTGGCAGCTCGCGACGACCTCCTGGAACGTCGGCGAGAACGAAGCCGACGCTGAAGCCGGCATCGAGCCGCAACCGGAGCCGATCGACGCCGAGCAGGCGGAGCTCGCTCGCCGCTACGCCGGCCTCGATCTCGCGGTGGCTCGCTGATGGGTGCACGACCTCCAGCGACATGCCGAGCGGAACGCCGACGACGCGGCTTCTCGTTGATCGAGGTGATGCTCGTCTCGTCGATGCTGATGACGGTGTTGACGACCATCGGTGTCGGCCTGCGCACCGGTCACGACGCGAACCGCGCGATGCAGCGACGCGCCCAGCTCACGGTCGTCTGCAGCGAGCTGCTCGACCGCCTCTTCCGGCTCGACTTCGGGCAGTCCGGGGCCGCGTCGGTGACCGCAGCGCAGCTCGACGAGCTGTTCGACGACGATGACGACCTCGGCAGCGGGACGCTCTCGTCGTTGCGCATCCAGCCCGGGAGCCGCGGCTTCCAGTTCACGATCGCCGAGTTCCCGTGGGGCGGCACGTTCGAGGTCCGCGTCGACTCCGACCTGAACGGCGATGGTGACGAAGCCGACGATCGTGAGGGACGCGCCGACCTGCTGCGCATCAACGTCCTCTGCGACGGGGTCCTCGTCCTCGAGTCGCTGCGTTGCGCTCCGTGGACGGCGCCTTGAGCCGCGACGTGACGCGCACCGCCCACCGTCGCCGCTCGCCGCGCGTGCGCGGCAGCGCCATGCCGATCTGCCTGCTCGTGATCGCGACCGTCGGCGCGACGCTGACCACGTTTCTCGGCCGCGCCGCCGTCGAGCAGACCCGCATCCTCAAGGAGGCCGCCGTCGAGCGTGCCGCCTGGCGTGCGGTCGGCGAGATCGAGCTGGCGAAGAACGTCATCCAGAACAGCACCTACACCGATGGCGTGAACGACGTGATCCAGCGCGCGATCGCGGCCGATCCGCCGCTGATCGAGGGGACGCCGGTCACCGTCGAGCGCGCCGGCCCGAACCGTTGGTACCGCCTCTCGGCGAGCAGCGACTTCGGCGGGACCTTCAGCGTCGCGAACTGCATGATCCGCGATGGTCTGTCGTATGCGGCCTACAACTACTACGTCGAGGCGCACAACCTCGGCATCTCGGGCAAGCCCAAAGGCCGCATCCACACCAACAAGACCCTCGAGCTCTACTTCGCGGGTGGCGTCTACGACGGTTACGTCTCGGCCGGCGAGGGCTTCACCTGGAAGAACGGGGCGACCGAGCTGAACACGAAGTTCCTGCGCGGCACCGATCCGGCGACGGCGCCCAAGGACCTGCTCGCGAGCGTCGACTTCTCGCAACTCAAGGCGAAGTCGGGCTATGTCGCGCCCGCCGGGATGGTCGCCGAGCTGAAGCTCAAGAAGAAGGATGTCGAGATCAAGCTCTTCCAGAAGGACTCGGTGCAACTGGTTCCAGTCACCAAGACCCGCCAGGTGCAGATCGGCACCGAAAAGAAGCTGGTCACCAAGACGAAGTACAAGACCG
>CAYRQC010000441.1:0-11779 GCA_964426265.1 uncultured Phycisphaerales bacterium
GCCCGATCCGCGATCTGGTCAACCACCGGATTTCGACCACGGTCCATCTGTGCCGCGACCCGACCCTCTTTCGTTTGCTGCGGGTGAAATCGGACTTCGGACCAGGGGAGATCTTCCTCGACGACACCCACAAGCAGGTCATCGCGACTGCGCTGGTCGAGACCGTCTATTCGAACCCGGGCGCCAACGAGCCGGCGGGCCAACCGAATCGCGCCGCGCTGCTGGCGACCACCATCGCCGCCTTCAACGCGAAGAGCAAGGCGCAGCAGCTCGCGTTGCTCGACCGCCTCTGGGAGCGCTGCTACGAGATGGTGATCCCGAGTGTCGCGGCGGCGGCGATGATCGACAACGCCGGAACCTTCAGCTACACCGCCGGCCAGCTGACCTCCTCGTTGCGGCCGGTCAGCAAGGACGTGCAGCAGGTCGGGCTCAAGAAAGGTCCGGAGACTTCGGCCTGGACCAAGTTCCAGCTCGGGTTCCGCATGGATGGCGGAAGAGCGAGAGTCGGTGCGCGTGACGATCTCCAGCGCGTGTCGCAATCGGGCCTGCAGCCGCTCGTCGCCAACACGCCGCTCGCGCTGCGAGTGGCCGGCAAGGCCTACGCGGGCCTCGCCGTCTCCAGGGGCCAGGCGATCAACCTCGGCTACCAGAATCGCGATGTCTACAACGAAAGTGCGACCTGCGTCAGTCGAACGCTGATCGGCTCCACCGCGTTTCCCTACCGCCACACGGTGACGGCGACCGACCAAGCGGGGCTCGCCTTCCACTACTTGTTCGTCTGCGCCTGCTCCGGCCTGATCGGCTGCGATACCGAGCAGTGGCAGATCACCAGGAAGGCGCCCTGGCGACCCGGCGAGAAGGGGTTCCTCGGCATCCCCGCCGCGCACGTGCTCGGCTACACGCGGGTCCTTCGTCAGGGCCAGCCGATCATGCAGCGAACCCACGAAGAGGCCGGCTGGGCCTTCAGCTTCGTCGACTGTGTCTGGACCTGGCTCCGCGCTCCGAGCCTGGAGGTCCGTGCCTATCTCGAGGGCGAGCTCACGGCCTGGAATCCGGGGCAGGTCTACCAAGTCCCGTTGCAATACGACTTCATGGATTTGCTCTAGGCTCTGGTGATTCCATGGTTGCCGCGTTCGGGGAGGCGTCCAGCTGGTCAATACCCGAGCACGAGCTTCAACCCCGCGCTCGCCGACTGCCCTTTCGCGGCGCCTGCATCCGCGACCAGCGTCTGTGCGAAGAACTCGGCGCCACACAGTGACGGGTCGTTCTCGATCTCGGCGTCCACGGAGGTTCCGCCCGGCGGGAGCGGCAGGACGATCGTGAGCAACGGGGTGAGCAGCAGGTTGCCGCCCTTGCGCATCGGGATCGACGCCTGCGTGTCGCCGACCAGGATCGCGGCGATCGTCGCGGTGGTGGCGGAGTTGCCGACATCGACCGTCAGCGTCGAGCCGATCACCGGGTTCGTCGCTGCGGTGAGGGTCGGCACGCCGAGCGTGCCCGGGAATCCCGCGCCGTAGTTCGACCAGGACGCGGTGATGTCGCAGCGGTCGTGGGCGAAGACGTCCAGGTAGTAGTAGTTCATGTCACCGGCGACTAGGTTCGTGGCCCAGCTCTCGAACGCCACGATCTGGCCGTCCGCCGAGATCGAAGGATTGGTGCTGTCGGAGTTACCCTGCACGCCCGACGAGTCCCTGCTGACGCGTTCGTTGAGCCCGGTCAGCCGATCGTGGATGAAAATATCGGACGAGCTGTTGGTGTCGCTCGCGATGAGGTTCGAGGCGTAGCTCTCGAACGCGACCAGCTACCCGTCGGCGGAGAGCGACGACGCGAAGCTGGAGTTGTTGCCATGGTTGCCAACGGAGTCCACGCTGGCGAGCTCGATGTTTCCGGTGACTCGATCCTGCACGAAGACATCCTCCAAGTTGTTGAGGTCGTTCGGGACGAAGTCCCAGGCGATGCTCCAGAAGGCGACGACCATCCCGTCCGCCGAAATCGCGGGGTAGTGGCTGTCTGCTCCGGCGCCGGCACGCTTCGCACCGCGATCAACTCGGCCAACGCGAATCCCGGCGCCGATCGGATCGAGTTCAACATCGCCGGCAGCGCCCCCTTCGTGATCCAGCCTGGCTCTACCCTTCCGACCATCACCGACCCGGTGACGATCGACGGCACGACGCAGCCTGGCTGGAGCGGCGCGCCACTGATCGAGATCAACGGGTCGGCTCACCCCCCGTCAACCGGGCTCGTCCTCTCCGCGAGCGACTGCATCGTCGACGGCCTCTCGATCCACTCCTTCAAGGTGTCGAATGGCGTCCAGATCCTCGGAGACCGCTGCACCGTCCGTCACTGTTGGATCGGACTCAACTCCACCGGCTCGGTGATCGGCGCCAACGACGTCGGGATCCGCATCGAAGCGGCCGACTGCACGATCGTCGATGACGTGATCTCGGGCAACACCAACCAGGGGCTCTTCCTCGCGCTCGGGGCCGGACGCGCCATCGTCCAGCGCAACCTGATCGGCACCGACGCGACCGGCGCGTCCGGGCGGCGGAACGACGTCGGGATCCGCGTCGAGACACCGGCCAACCAGATTGGCGGCGCCGACGCCGATCGCAACGTGATCTCGGGCAGCAAGCTGTACGGGATCCTCGTCCGCGGCAAGCAGGCAACCGGCACGGCGATCGAGCGCAACCTCATCGGCAGCGACGTGACCGGAACGACGTCGATCCCGAACAGCACTGGCATCCACATCGACGCCAGGGCCCCCGCGAACCGGATTGTCGGCAATGCCATCACCGGCAGCCACGGGCCCGGGATCTCCTGCACGAGTGGCGGCGGCGACCTCATCGACTCGAACGTCATCACGGCGAACGACGCCGAGGGTCTCGTGGGCGGGGTCGACGCGGCGTTCGACGTGATCACGAACAACACGATCACGGACAACGGCCTCGACGGCATCGACTGGACGGCGACCGACGGTGTCATCGCGGGCAACGAGGTCGCGCGCAACGGAGTGTGGGGCCTCTTCGCCGAGGCCGGTGCCGATCGCCTCACGATCAGCGGCAACGTCGTCTCCGCGAACGGCGACCACGGGATGGTGCTCGAGGGCTCGTTCGCCACAGTCGTGGGCAACGACGTTTTCGCCAACCTCGGCAACGGGATCTTCGTGATGCAGTACGGCGGCTCGACGTCGGGCCAGCAAAACGTCCTGCAAGGCAACTCGATCCACGGAAACAAGCTGCTGGCGATCGACCTGCTGGCGAACGGGGCGTTCCGCGGCCTCGACACCAATGACCCCCAGGACCTCGACACCGGCGGCAACGATCAGCAGAACCATCCCGTCGTGCGTTGGGCGCTCAATGCCGTGGACGGCCTCCACGTCCACCTCGAGCTGCACTCGCGGGTGTCGACGACCTACGTGGTCGATCTCCATGCGAACACCACCAGCGACGCCGAGGCCGAAGTCCTGCTCGGCAGCTTCACTGTCACGACCGACGCCGCCGGCGACACCGCCTTCACCGTGATCGTCGGCAACTGGCCCGACGGTCTCCCGATCACCGCGCTCGCCACCGATCCGCTTGGCAACAGCTCCGAGCTCTCGGCCGGCGTCACGGTCGGCCCGCCGGCGATCGGCAAGACGCTCGTGATCCCGCTGCCAGGTGGGCCGCCGTTCCAGCACTGAGACGCAGGCAACAATCACCCACACGGTTCCGACGTACCGATCCGGGGTTCCTACGACGGAGAAAACCGCACACTGCAAAGTCGGTGGTGCGGAAAACGTCGGCGTAGGACCCCCGGATCGGTACGTCGGAATGGTGCGCGTCGGTTCTCAACACGGCGCAAGTCGGCCATGCTACGGCGCATGTCCAACCGCGTCCGCCCCTACCTCTTCTATGGCGCAACTACGGCGCTCTGCGCGACGTGTCTGCGAGTGGTCGAGGCGAAGGAGATCATCCAGGACGGGCAGGTCTTCCTGCTGAAGCGCTGCCGCGCGCATGGGGCACAGCGGGTGCTGCTCGCCAGCGATGCTGACTACTGGCGGATGGCGCGCGAGCGGTTCCTCAAGGCCGGCGAACAGGTCGCACGACCCAACACCGCCTTCCGATTCGGCTGCCCTTACGACTGTGGTATCTGCACCGAGCACGAGCAGCACGGCTGCCTGACACTGCTCGAGATCAACGACCATTGCAACCTGCGCTGCCCAACCTGCTATGCCGGCAGCGGGCCCGAGCGCGCCGAGCAGAAGGATCTCGCGACCATCGAGCGGATGCTCGACTGCATCGTGCGCAACGAGGTGGAGCCCGACATCGTGCAGGTCTCGGGCGGCGAGCCGACGCTCCACCCGCAGTTCTTCGAGGTGCTCGACGCCTGCCGCCGGCGGCCGATCCGCCACCTGATGGTGAACACCAACGGTCTACGGATCGCACAGGACGCGGCGTTCGCGGAACAGTTGGCGAGCTACGCGCCCGGCTTCGAGGTCTATCTCCAGTTCGACAGCTTGCGCGAGCGGCCGCTGGTCGAGCTGCGCGGCGCCGACCTGCGACGGGTACGCGAGCAGGCGCTGGCGCGGCTCGATGAGCTGAACCTCAGCACGACGCTGGTCGTCACCGTGCGCCGCGGGCTCAACGACGACGAGCTCGGCGAGATCATCCGGTTCGCAGTCGGCCGGCGCTGTGTGCGCGGCGTCACCTTCCAGCCGGTGCAGGAGGCCGGGCGCACCGATGGCTTCGACGCGGGCGAGCACCGCCTCACGCTCACCGAAGTCCGGCAGCGGATACTCGACCAGTGCCCGTGGTTCACGCCCGCCGACCTGGTCCCGGTGCCGTGCCACCCCGATTGCCTCGCAATGGCCTATGCACTCAAGCGCCCGTCCGCGAGCGATCCGACGATCCCGATCACACCGCTCACGAGCCTGATCGCGCCCGAGGTGTTGCTGAACGCCGGCCGCAACACCATCGCGCTCGAACGCGACGGCGAGCTGCAGCGCGCGTTCGTGAAGGCGTGGTCGGCGGCGCACAGTCCGAAGAGCGCGGCGGAGGCGATCGGGAGACTGCTCTGTTGTCTGCCGGGCGTGCGGCTCGCGCGGGATGCGGCGCTCGGCTACGACCAGGTCTTCCGCGTGATCATCATGAAGTTCCTCGATCGCCACGACCTCGACACGCGAACGGTGCGCAGAAGCTGTGTCCACATCGCCCATCCCGATGGCGAGCGCGTGATCCCGTTCGATACCTACAACCTCTTCTATCGCGACCAGTTGGAGCAGGAACGGCTCGCGCCATTGCGTGGCGAACTGGTGGTCGAGCCGGGCGCGTGACGGTGTGATCGCGACTCTCGTCTTCACGGCGATCGCGATCGTGTGCGCCGGGCTGGTCGCGCGCGCCCAGCAGTCGACGGCCGGGCTCGACGAGCGGCAGCGTTTCCTGATCGTGCTCGCCGCGGCGATCGGCGCGATCCTCGGTGCCTACGGGTTGCAATGGCCGGCCGACCACTTCGGCTGGTCGTGGCTGCCGGTCGGTGTCGCGCGTGAGGCGCTGCCGTTCGGCGGGCGGACGGTGCTGGGTGGGCTGCTCGGCGGGTGGCTGGCAGTGGAGTTGGCGAAGTGGCGGCTCGGCGTGCGCGTGGCGACGGGCGATGCGTTCGCCGCGCCGCTCGCCGTGGCGCTGGCGATCGGTCGCCTCGGCTGCGGGTGGTCGGGCTGCTGCGCCGGTCGCGAGTGCGCTGACGCGTGGTACGCGGTGCACGATGCCGCGGGCGCGGCGCGACTTCCGGTGCAGCTCGTCGAGGCGCTGTTTCACCTGGTTGCGGCGGCGTGGGCGTGGTGGGCCGGTCAACGCGATCGGTGGCAAGGACGGCGACTCGCGGCGTATCTGGCGGCCTACGCGATCGTCCGGTTTGCACTCGAGCTCGCGCGGCCCAATCGGCCGCTGGTGCTCGGTTGCAACTGGTACCAACTGCTTGCGATCGCGCTCTTCGTGGTGGCGAGTGGCACGTGGTGGCGACGGCGGCCGGGTCAGTGCGGGAACGTCACGATCGACCGACCGAGCCGCAGCACGGGTTCATGAAGGCTCCGGGCCACCGGGCGACCGGGCCACCGGTGAGCCATTGCGCGATTCCGGCCGTTGCGCTAACGATGCGCCCATGCATTGCAATCCGCTGCTCGCGTCGCTGTTGGGAGTAGTGGCTCTCGCCGACGGACTGACCGCACAATCGGCGACGACGGTCTTCGACTGGCCGGCGGGGCCCGCCGGTAATGCCGGGCCGTTCGACAAGTGCGTCGCCGCGCGGCTCCATGGCGAGCAGCGCGTCGATGTGGTCGTGCTGGCGAAGGGAAAGCTCACCGTTTGGCGCGAGCCCGCGATCTTCCAGGCGGTGGAGCCACTGTCGATCGGACTCCACGTCGCCGATGTCGCAACCCTCGCGGCCGAGGCGCAAGCATGGGTCACCGATCGCGATGCGCTGGTGGTGGCGACACCGACCGGACTCTGGCTCGTGCGAGTCGGCGATTCCGGGGTCGTGCGGACGGCGATCGATCGCCGGCCGCCGTGGAAGAAGGCGCGCGGCGTCGCGGTCGCGGACCTCACGGCGGACGGGCGGGCCGACCTGCTCGTCCTGCAGTCCGACGGCCAGACCTTCGACACCAAGTCGCAGGCCGCGGACGGCAGCTTCACCGATCTGCGCGTGTTCGAAGTGACGGCACCCGCAACGGTGCGCGCGTTCCTCCTTGCCGAGCTCGACGGCGACTTCGCGTCACCCGAGCTGGTCGTCGACGACGATCTGGGGCTGCGCGTCTACGACTCGAGCGGCGTGGAGCTGATCGGCTTCGCGACGCTCCAGCCCGACCTTGACGAGATCGCGCTGCTGCGCGGCGATGCCGGTGCCGGGATCACCGATCGGATCCTCTTCACGACGGCGGCAACCGCGACTCCACAGGATCCGACCCGGATCGTCGGTGTCGCCGATCTCACGACCGTGGTGGTGCCGTTCCTGACGGTGGCGCCAGTCCAGACGCTGGTCGGTGGCGAGTTCGACGGCGACGGCCTCGCTGACGCCGCCTCGGTCGTCGGACCCGAGGAGCTGCTCGTGCTGCTGCAGCAGACCGGGAACGCGGCGCAGCCGTTCGACCCGTTTGCACCGACGACGCAGCTGTTCGCGCTCGTGCCCGCTGGAGCGGGGAGTGCGGAGCCGTGCGCGCCGCTCCTTTGCGATCTCGGCGGCGATGGCGCCGACGATCTCTTCCTGCCGATCGCGTCCGATCAGACCGTCCGTGTGTTCGACGGCCCGCTGGTGGCCGGCAGCGTCGCGCCCGCGGGCGCGCCCGATTGGATTCACGGCAGCGCGTGCGGCTCGCCGGTCTTCGGCCTTCCATTCGGTGTGCCGGGGTCGATCGCCCTCTTCGTGCGCGCTCAGCTGCCGGGAGCGGCGGCCGTCGCCACCGATCCGAGCTGGCAGCTCGAGACACGCGTCTACGTGCAGAAGCAAGGGGCGCCCTACCTGGCGCCGGTCGCGGTTTCAGCATGCCAGGGTCCGGTGGGCAACTACCTGGTCGGGTCGACGCTGCAACCCGGTGCGAGCCAGAACACCATCGAGATCGGTTTCGCGGTCGCTGATCCGGACGACGCCTGGTTCGTCACGCTCCGCCTGGTCCATGAGCTGAACGGTCTGGTGACGGCAGCGGGCCCGTCGCTGCTCGGTTGCTTCACGGCCGATCCGAAAGCACAGCTCGAGCTCGAGTCGACCTTGGAGTACCCGGGCTGGAACTTCGAGGGCGTGGGCCAGTGTGGTGTCGGCGGCAACCGCGTCGGAGGATTCATCCGGCTGCGACGGATGCCCAAGACACCGCCGGGATCGGGGTTGCCACCGCCACCGCCGAGCAGCTGTCACGAAGTGAGCCGGTAGCGGCTCC
This sequence comes from uncultured Phycisphaerales bacterium, assembly GCA_964426265.1. Lineage (GTDB taxonomy): Bacteria > Planctomycetota > B15-G4 > B15-G4 > SIAN01 > SIAN01. The sequence goes on from CAYRQC010000441.1 coordinate 7,901, forward strand.
GGGTGCAGCTCGAGGTGTGTGTTCGCTCGCTCGCGCTCGCGCGATCATTCGATCAAGTGTCGGTGGAAGTCCCGGGGCGTGCCGCGCCTCGCGTACGCCACAAGAGTGCCGCGCCTGCGAGTGTGAGCAGGACGCCGGCCGTGACGAGCGTCCGCGGCGAGCTGGCTGGCGTGCGCGCACGCTCGCCGTCGACGAGCTCCTCGGTGACCTCCGCGGCCACCTCCTCGGTCGGGTCCGCGATCGGCCGCAGCGGCGTGTCGGCGAGCCCGATCAGCTCGACACGAATGGGTGGACTCGTCGCGGTTCGTGCTCCCGCAACGGCGCTGCGCGCGCTGCGCAATGCTTCGGCGGGGGCAAGTCCGCGTTCGATGCCGCGTAGCAATGGCTGGAGCAGCGCGATGGCCGCTGCCACGTCGAGGTCGCCGCGGCCGACCAGCACCGTGTCGGCGCCGCCGAGGAGTGCGGCGCCGCCGAGGTGCTCGCTGCCATCCTCGCCGACGCGGACCGGCCCTTCGCCCGACGAGCACGCGGCGAGCACGACCAGCGGTGGCAGGTGCGCGGCCGCGAAGGCGTCGGCCCACGCGATCGTCGGCGTGCCATCGGCGGCGCGCGCGAGCAGCAGACCGGCGAAGCGGTCGCGCTCGCGGTCGATCACGCCGTGCGCGAGGAATACGGCGACATCGCCGCGCCACTCGGCGAGCCACGCGGCCGGATCGCTCGCGACCTCGCCGGCTCGAACATGCGCGGTTGCGAGCGAACCGTAGAGCGCCGCTGGATCGACGCGGAAGTGCGAGCGCCCATCGACGCTCTCGCCCGGACCGATTCGCCACTCGATCGCCGGGGGTGCGCGTGGTCGTCGTGACTCCCGGCGCCGCAACCAGACGCCGATCGGCACCGACGGCAGCAGCGAGAGCGGCTTCACGACACCCAGCAGCGTCCCGGGTTCGAGCTCGAGGGTCTCGAACGGTGGGTGGTCGAGGAGCTCGGCGCCGACGATCCGCACGTGGCTCGCGGCGGCGACGCGCGCGCGGAGCGCCGGCGGCAGGAGCGCGTGCAGTGGCGGCGTCGGCGCCAGTTGCGCGTGCTCGAGCGAGTCCGCCGTGATCGCGAGGAGGTGGGTCGCCTCGTCGGTCGGGAGGTAGATCAGCAGCAGCTCGTGGTCGGAGAGAAGCTCGCGGCGGACCGTCGCGAGGTCGGGCGCGGCCAAGCCGAGCTGACGGGCGAGTGATCCCTGCGCCTGAACGCGCATGAAGAGCTCGAAGACCCGTACCGCGTTGATCTCGGATCCAGCGGATCCAGCGGATCCAGCGGATCCGCCGGTGGCGGCGCCGTCGTTCGCGTCGTTCGCGTCGTTCGGGTCATGGGCGTCCATCGCAGCTTCGATCGCCTCGTGGATCACCGTGCGTCGCGATGCCGAGCGCAGGAACGAGATCCCACCCGGTAGCAGAGGCGTCTCGCGCCACTCGGCGAGCAGCTCCTCGAATGCGGCGTTCGCCAGGGCGGCTGCGTCGTTGCGAGCAGCCGCCGTCGCCGTCGCGCGCAGCGACCGCGCCTGCAGGGCCATGCACCAGGTCCGCTCGCGTCGGTGCGAGGGTCGATCGTCGTGCTTCGACAGCCCGTCGAGCTCGGCGGCGAGCCGATCGAGCGTCACTTTCGCGGCCGCGAGCTCGCCGATCGCGAGCGAGATCTCCGCGGCCGCGAGCCGCGCGACGCATTTCGGGGCGAAGCCGAGGCCGGGCAGCGCCGCGGCGCGCAGGAGCTCGTCCCGCAGTGCCCGATCACGCCGACCCGCCGGCGTCGCCGCCCGCGCGATCCGCCCGCCGAGCGCGAGCTCAGACACCCACTCGTCGTGCGCCCCGGCCACGTACTCGGCGTCCGTTGGCCGATCGCAGAGCAAGTAGAGATCGACCTCGCGCGCGCGCGCCAGCGCCGCGATGGCCGGGTCGAGATCGGGACGGGCGAGCAGCCGCTCGAGCGCCAGCAGCGCGCGGTCGGCGCGCCCGAGCTTGACCTCGAACAGGATGCGCTCGAGCTCGAGCAACGCGGTCGCGACGGCGTCGCTGGAATCGCTCGCCTCGCCCGCCACGAGCCGCTCCTTTGCGTCGCTCCACGCCCCGAGCTGCATCGCCTGCTCTGCATCGAGTGCAATCAATCCGATGTCGTCGGGCCAGCGAACGCGCGCCGGCACGAGCAGGTCGCGCGCGAGCGCCGCGTCGCCGCGCAGCAGCGCCGAGCTCGCCAGCTCGTACTCGAAGAGGAGCGCGATCGACTCGCCCGCACGCTTTGCCACTGGCCGACCGCAGCGGCCGAGCTGATCGAGGAAGGGTCGCAGCTCGAGGCTCTCGGTGGCCGGATCGTAGAGGAGATCGACCAGCGCCGAGGCGAACGCGGTCAGCTCCGACTCGCTCGTGGTCGCCGCCGCGAGCAGCGCCGCGCCGCGCTGTTCGAGTGTGCTCCAGTACGCCGGCCACGCATCGGCGGTCCGGTCTTGCGGCGGCATCACCAGCGCCGCGAGCAGCGCCGCTATCGCGCTCGCCACGCCTTCGCCTCAGGCCCGATCGTGAGCGCCCCTTCGAGCGGCTTCACGTCGACGCGCCAAGTGATGCGATCGGGCAGCGCCGGTGTCGCAGCATCGGCTTCGAAGCTCGGCGTTGCGAGCTCGCGCACCAGCAGCGGCGCGCCGCGCTCGGCGGGCGTGGCGGCGTCGCCACTCCAGATGGTGAACACGAACCGGCCGAGCGGCGGCAGCTCGCCGCGCCAGCGAAACGTCCGCAGCTCTGCAACTCCGTCCTTGGGCTGGAGCAGCTCGATCTTTGCCGTCGTACCGAGCGTTCCGTCGACCCGCGGTCCGGGCCGAAGCTCGGGCTCCGACGCGAGGCGGGTCTTCACTGCTTGCACGACGAGCAGCAGCCCCGCCGCCAGCGCCGCGGCGCCAGCCGCGCGCAACCAGAATGAGCTCGGCCGCGCGACGGGCGCGACGGTGTCTCGATCGCCGTCCCGTTCGACCTCGGCGAGCAGTGCGCGCTCCTGTTTCCCCGCCGCATCGAGATCACCCAGCAACGCCATCAGCTTCGCGAGCCGCTCGAGCGCCGCTTTCGGCAGCGCCTGCACCCGCGGATCGTCCATCGCGACGTCGCCGGCGACCACCGCTGCCAACAGCTCGTCGCTCTCTCTCGCGTCGTCGCGCTCGTTCATCGCTCTTCACTCCCCATGCCGCGCGCCGAGAGGAAGTCGTGCATCCGGGTCAGGGTTCGGTAGTAGATCGTCTTCACCTTGCTCGTCTTCATCGCCAGTGCCACTGCAATCTCGTCGAACGATCGCTCTTCGAAGTGACGCATGCGGATGATCTGCGTTGGTGTCGGCTCGAGGCGCGCCAGGAGCTCCTCGATCTCGAGGGGGCTCCAGCGACGGCTGGGATCGTCGCCCTCCGGGGCAGTGACCTCGGGTTGGATCGCGTCGGCCGGCGGTCCACTGCGGCGTCGCTTCTCCACCCGCCGCACTGCGTTCCGCAGCTCGAGCGAGACGATCCGGAAGACCCAAGTCGCGAGCGCGGCGCGCCCCTCGAACTCCGGCAGCTTGCGCCAGACCATCGCGAGGCAGTCCTGCACGACGTCGGCGAGATCCTGCTCGGCGATGAAGAGCCCGTTCCTCACGCGCTGCACCTGCACGATGCGCGGAACCTTGGCGAGGTAGGTCGCGAGCGCGTCGACCGCCGCGGCGTCGCGGGCCACCACCCGTCGCACCAGCTCGAGCTCCGCCACCGCGCCCTGCGGCGGGAGGTGGGGCTCGCCGGGCGCGGGACTTGGACGCGAGACCATGCGCTGCCTGACTGCGAGAGCGGTGCGAGGAGGGTGACGCAGCGCGCGATCGTAACGAGCG